>NZ_QTVL01000050.1:0-367 GCF_003460565.1 Blautia sp. AF32-4BH
ATTGCCGAAGCAAAAGCGGAGCTTGCCAAGCCGCAGGCACCCGACCTTGTTTCTCTGCTGAACGCCTATTACACCCAGCGCAAAGCCGGGGCGTATTCCCAGAAAGGTAAAATCAGCAACCTAAAGGAGATGAACGAGACTTTCAATTATCTCCGGGCAAACGGCATTTACTCCCTTGAGGATTTGGAACGCCGTGTCAGCGAACACAGTGCTGCCACAGAGAGCTTGAAGAAAACGCTGGACGAACAGAACACCCGAATGAAAGCAATCAAGCAGCTCTATGACAGCTCCGCCGCTTTCCAGAGCTTGAAGCCTGTCTATGACGGCTTGCAGAAAATCAAGTTTGAGAAGCCCAGAGCCAAGTACA
>NZ_QTVL01000050.1:377-599 GCF_003460565.1 Blautia sp. AF32-4BH
CAAGTTTGAGAAGCCCAGAGCCAAGTACAAGGCAGAGCATGAAGCGGAACTGAAACAGTTCTACGCCGCCAGACGAAAGCTGACTGGGGAGTTCCCAGACGGCAAGGTGGATATGAAAAAGCTGACCGAAGAGTATGACGAGCTGGAACAGGCGCACGAAACCACCTATGGCGAGTTTAAGGCTGTCAGAGACGATTTACACCGCCTTTGGAAGGTCAAGTC
>NZ_QTVL01000051.1:0-281 GCF_003460565.1 Blautia sp. AF32-4BH
AGCACGCCGCCAGCGTTCATCCTGAGCCAGGATCAAACTCTCTGATAAAATGTGCGCGTTTAGAAATTCACGTGCTTGCACAGGCGAATTTTACGCGTTCATCTTGCAAGCTTCGCTTGCGAGATTTGTTCCAAGTTCAAAATCAACATACTAGCTAATTTATCCCTTTTACTGTTTTAAAGGATCTTTCGATCGTTTTGAATTACTTATTCAGAACTTTCGAGGATGTGTTTCACTGTTTAATTATCAAGGATCTTTGCCGTTCCGACTCGGATCAGCTC
>NZ_QTVL01000051.1:291-587 GCF_003460565.1 Blautia sp. AF32-4BH
AGGATCTCTGCTGTCCCGACTCGGATCAGCTCATTTATTTTATCACAGAACTTTTCGTTTGTCAAGAACTTTTTTAAATTTATTTTTTGAAGTTCTTTCGAACTTCTTTGCTGTTCTCTCGATCAGCAACTCGTTTATTTTATCAAACTCATTTGCTTTTGTCAAGAACTTTTTTCAAGTTTTTTTGAAGCAGTTTTTGCAGCCCGCGGCCGCCACCCGGCTCCGAACTAGGTTTTTCTGTTTCAAAAGAACTCATTCACTGTAGCTCTCGCTGACAGCTTAGTTATAATAACACC
>NZ_QTVL01000052.1:0-563 GCF_003460565.1 Blautia sp. AF32-4BH
AGTAAGGGGATTACCCATAAATATATTGTAGTAGTGATGAGTTAGACGCGCAAGATTTTTGATAAGAACGAGAACAAATGTTTGATATATTCCTATGTATATGGTATAATGTTTTTATGGGAAAAGATATGTTTACAATTAATAAAAATGATCTTTCATATGGTAGAGGATATGTGTACTCTCTGCAGTATCATCTGGTCTGGTGTACAAAGTACAGAAAAAAGGTTTTAAAAGACGGAATTGATGTGGAATGCAAAGAAATGCTGGAAAGTCTTGCACAGGAATATAAATTTCAAATCCTGGCCATGGAGGTTATGCCGGATCATATTCATCTGCTTGTAGATTGCCGACCACAGTTTTATATTTCAGACATGATCAAAATCATGAAGGGGAATCTTGCGCGCCAGATGTTCCTTTTGCATCCAGAGCTAAAGAAAGAGTTGTGGGGAGGGCATTTGTGGAATCCGTCTTATTGTGCAGTAACGGTCAGTGACCGGAGCCGTGAACAGGTACTTGCTTACATAGAAGGTCAGAAGGAAAAATCCCGTTAAAACCCGGAGGAG
>NZ_QTVL01000006.1:0-238490 GCF_003460565.1 Blautia sp. AF32-4BH
TATATATATCGCATTTAATCTTTTTATTCTTCATAATCTTCCTCGCAGTATAACTCTGTTTTATTGTCCCAACCTTATTTTAGTACTTGTTCCAACTATTTTCAATGCTTATTTTCCGTATTGACGCATTTCTTCGCCAATCGTATAATTAAGTTAGATACAGAGCATTTCTGTTATCAAAATATTGCCCGCCCACCATTGGCAACTTATAAATGATTGGCTCGAAAATATTGTTCGCTTACCGGAAGCGTCTAATAAATGTCCGGCTTGAAAATTATTTAGAAATTATTTTTGTTTTCGATATTGTGTTTTTATCACACATTGCATATACTATAAATACACAAAAAAGCCAAAAAAGAGGAGGTGTTAGTATGGCTACTTCAAGTATTACTCATAATTTTGTCGTATCCAATCCAAATAGCATAAAGCGTTTTGTCGCAGCAATTGACGAAGCCGACCGTGACCGCACACCAAAGCAGACACTTCCCGGACGTCAGTTAACGAACCCACAGGAAATCTTAGCTTTAATGTCAAAAAGGAAGAAAAAACATGTCTGATAAATATTTTACCGTTAATATTCGGGCATATTTGGATAAAGACGAACCGACATATATCGGAGAGGAAAGTCTTTACGACTTACTCTCCGATTTTTCTTGTCCCAAAAATCCCGATGTGGAATACTTTTTATTACATAATGCGATTGAGTTTACCAAAAAAGATCAGTCTATCACTTATCTGGTATTTGATGCTGAAGATGCTTCACTGGTTGGTTATTTTTCACTTACAGTAAAACCAATCTCTGTCCGTGCTTCAAATATCAGCAAGACAATGGCAAAAAAGCTGTCCCGTGTCAGTATTTTGGATGAAGAAACACAATCCTATACTACCGCAGCTTACCTGATTGCCCAGTTGGGAAAGAACTATTCTCTTCCAAAGAATAAACGAATCCCTGGAAATATTCTACTGGGATTTGCACTGGAAACCATATCCAGTCTCAAATATTCCGTAGGCGGCGTTATGGAGTTTCTTGAATGCGAAGATAATGAATTTCTTCTGAGCTTTTATACACAGAATCATTTCAAGCCATTTGATACTCGTATTACCGCTTCCCAGAATAATGAGTCACACACTCTGCATCAGCTTTTAAAATTTATTTGATTTAAAAATACATGAAAAAAGCGACAGTCTGATTTACATTTTGTATTTCAGGAAACTGCCGCTTCTTTTTCTTCTTTATTCTGTTTTTCTTCCTCCAACTCCCGGAGGACTTCTTCGCCATACTTATCAATCATCCGTACCAGAAAATCAATGCACCGCTCAAATTCAATATTCTGTTGCATAAGCTCCTCCCGTCATTGTTTTGATCTGAGCTTATTTTACAGAACCTGCCGGAAAACCACATTGAATAGAAATTGATTGTAAATTGACACAATCAATTTTAAAATATCCGCGTTCCCTTGAATCGAATGTACGTTCGCGTTATGATAGATGTACTCAATCTTAACTACGAAAGGGGAATTTCTATTGAATCGATGCGATTTTTCTTCTATTAGCACTTGCTTAAAAAATCATATCAGCGAAAGTAATCAAATGAGTCAGCCTGATTTTTTATATGAATTATTTGAAGATTTTATGGATGATCCGGCAAATCAGGATTTTTCAATGGATAACGGTCTGGTTTGCCGCTGGATGACTGGTCAGGCTAAAATCAGTCCTAAAATATCCGCTTACTATTCCAAGCCATCCAATCAGGAAAAATTAGCCCATACCATCCACCAGAATCTTCTTCCACTGATGTCTGACTGTAATATGGCTATACAAGATATTTACACTTTATTCATTCATGATGACAGCATCTCAGATGCGAAAAAGAAAAATCTGACTCCCTTATATAAACCAGCCAGCTCACGTCTGCTTTTTCTTGCAAAGCTGATTTCTTTTGGCATGGAGCGACAATTTATCAAACGTGATACTAAAAATCAAAAATTAATTGCCGGAGGTGCCCTGTCACCCATTGTGCTGGATTATATTATGGACAGTGAGGTTCCGAAACCATGCCGTCATTTTATCGGAAGAGATAAAGAACTGGAAGAATTATATACCATGCTTGAGGAAAAGTGAGCCTGTGAAACTTTTTCTGTAAAATAACCATCACCAAGGTCCTTCTATGATAAAATAAATATCATTAGGAGGGCCTTTTATTATGGCAAGACAAAAGAAACCTGTACACAGAGTACAAATGACCGATGGAAAAAGAAATATCATTCGTCAGCTTCTCGAAGAATACGATATTGAGACTGCTGAAGATATCCAGGATGCTCTTAAAGATCTCCTTGGTGGCACCATCAAGGAAATGATGGAGGCAGAAATGGATGACCATCTCGGATATGAGAAATCCGAGCGTTCTGACAACGACGATTATCGAAACGGCTATAAACGCAAGCAGGTAAACAGTCGGTATGGTTCTATGGAAATCGAAGTACCACAAGATCGAAAGTCCACCTTTGAACCACAGGTTGTCAAAAAGCGTCAGAAGGATATTTCTGACATTGACCAGAAGATTATCTCCATGTATGCCAAAGGAATGACTACACGCCAAATTTCGGAAACGATTGAAGATATCTATGGATTTGAAACATCTGAGAGTTTTATTTCTGATGTAACAGATAAGATACTTCCGCAGATTGAAGACTGGCAGAATCGACCGCTAGACGACGTGTATCCGATTCTTTACATTGATGCTATCCACTATTCTGTGCGGGACAACGGAGTGATTCGTAAACTTGCAGCCTATGTAATTCTGGGCATTAACACAGAGGGCAAAAAGGAAGTATTGACCATCACGATTGGCGACAATGAAAGTGCGAAATACTGGCTTTCTGTCTTAAATGAACTAAAAAATCGAGGGGTTAAAGATATCCTGATTATCTGTGCAGACGGCCTTACAGGCATTAAAGAAGCGATTTCGGCGGCATTTCCAAAGACAGAATATCAGAGGTGTATTGTCCATCAGGTAAGAAATACGCTGAAATACGTCCCGGATAAAGACAGGAAAGCTTTCGCTGCAGATTTAAAAACCATCTATCAGGCTGCTGATGAGCAGAAGGCTCTGGCTGCTTTAGACCGTGTGACAGAAAAATGGAGTCCGAAATATCCGAATTCCATGAAACGCTGGAAGGACAACTGGGATGCTGTTTCTCCAATTTTTAAGTTTTCAACCACTGTCCGGAAGGTCATTTATACAACAAATGCGATAGAATCACTGAACTCCACATACCGGAAACTGAATCGCCAGAGAAGCGTATTTCCAAGTGATACAGCGCTGTTAAAAGCCTTATATCTGGCCACTTTCGAGGCTACTAAGAAATGGACAACTACCATCCGGGACTGGGGCCAGGTCTATGGGGAGTTGAGTATCATGTACGAAGGGCGACTTCCAGAATAAGTAAAAACATAGTCTAAGACAGGCGGCCAGCCGCCTGCTCTTGACATGCCTGGCAGTAACTGTTATATATAAAACAAGGGTGAAAAGCCTGATTTGTAAGCTTTTCACCCTTCATTATCATAGAAGAATCTAATTTACAGAGATTTTCTCATAGTCTCGGAAAACCGGCATGTTTTTCTTTGCGGAATTGCCGGTATTGGTAAAAGCGAACTTGCCAAAGCCTACGCAAAACATTACAAAGAGCATTACACTAACATTCTATATGTAGAATATACAGGTGATCTTCATCAGGATATTACTGACATGGATTTTATTGACGATCTTCCGGAAAGCACTGAACAGGAACGGTTTCAAAGACATAACCGTTTCCTGCGTTCCCTGAAATCTGATACTCTGCTTATCATAGATAATTTTAATGTCACTGCCACACAGGACAGCTTTCTGTCAGTAGTATTAAAATATCGCTTCCAGATTTTGTTTACAACCAGAAGCAAACTGGATGAATACTGTACTCTGCCATTAAAAGAAATAGAGGACATGAACGCTCTCTTCCAGCTGGCATCAGCATTTTATTCAGAGGCAGACACGTACCGGACAACAGTTGAAAAGATCATCGAAACTGTTCACTCTCATACTTTTGCCGTGGAACTGGCAGCAAAACTTCTGGAAAATGGAATCTCGACTCCAGACCAGTTATTAACAAGACTTCAGGCGGAAAAAGCATCTTTCCATAACGAAGATAAAATTAAAATAATCAAAGATGGACAAAGCAGCAAAGCCACCTATTATAGCCATATCCATACGCTGTTTTCTTTATACACTTTATCTCTTAAACAGCAGGATATCATGTGTAATATGTGCTTTCTTCCTTCCACCGGTATTTCTGCCCGTATGTTTGCCAAATGGCTGGAACTGCCCACACTAAATGAGATCAACGATTTAATTGAGACTGGTTTCGTTCAGACAACAACACGTCGCACTATCTCTCTGCATCCGATGATTCAGGAAATCACCCTTTCAGAGACAAAACCATCTGTAAGTAGTTGTCACACGTTGCTGGATTCTTTACAGCACATATGTTTAATGCATGGAATGGAAGTAGATTATTATAAAAAGCTATTTCAAACAATCGGAAATATCATAGAATTAATTGAAAAAGATGATATGCCAAAGTATCTGCTTTTTCTGGAAAATGCATTTCCATACATGGATAACTATAACTATCACAAAGGTATGAAGGGAATCATTCAGGAACTGAAGGTGCTGTTAAAGACAAAAAGCATTGGCACCTACTCTGACCGGGCGTTATTACTGGATTTTCAGGCAACCCTTGAAACCAAACCTGAAAAAGCAATAAAACTGGAAGAAGATGCACTTGCCCAGATAGAAAATATCACTGCTGACAATGCTCGCCTCGTTTCTAACCTTCATGCCAATCTTGGAGGACTTTACCGCATGAACGGTTATCCCGATCTTGCAAGAGAACACATGTAAAAAAGTATCTCACTGCTTGACCAATTTAACCTGCTTCATATAAATGACAGCATACCTCAGATTGCCAATTATGCAATGTTCCTGACAGAACAGCAGGAACCCGAAAGAGGAATCTCCGAATTGCAAAAATTATCCGGCATCATCAAGGAATACCATTCCGATGAATGTCTGGATTATGCCAAAGTACAGGAAACCCTTGGAACCATTTATCTGATGACTGCCAATCTTCCGCAAGCCAAAACACATTTTAAAAGAGCTTTCAAAATATATGAAAAGATCTGGGCTGATGAACCAGAAATGATTGAAGCAAAATATCAGGAAATTCAGGAGTTATATCCACAGATTGGATTTTGCATTGGAAAAAATCTATCCGGTCTTTTAACAAAATAAGCATAATTTACGGCGGGCAACTTGCCCGCCGTTATATTCAACTATTCGTCAAATAAATATATGCATCTTCCAAAGTGATATCATTATTCAGGACACAATTCTCATTTGGCTTTCCTTTGCTTAATACTTTCATATGAATTCCATTTTCTACATACTGCTTAGATGATATAGAATAATTGGCTTCTAACAAACGGGCTTCTTCTGCATTTTGTACCGTACAATTCCAAACACAGCCCTTTGCATTTTCCAGCAATCCACTCACGCTTCCGGAATATAAAAAACTTCCTTTTTTCATAATGGCAAGCTGTGTACAGGTTGCTGCTAAATCTTCTACTACATGAGTGGAAAACAGCACAGTTCTATCCTTTGAAAAATCAACCAGAAGATTGCGGATCCTAATCCTTTCTTCCGGATCTAACCCGGTGGTAGGTTCATCAATAATCAAAAAATCCGGATTATTAAGAAGTGCCTGTATGAGTCCGACACGTCTCTTCATACCACCAGATAATTGCCGCATTTTTTTATTCTGATGCTCTGTAAGAGAAGTCTTTTCCAGATAATAGGTAATTCTTTGTTCGAGGTCATTTCTGGATACTCCTGACAGTCCCCCCATATATACAAGGCATTCTTTCACCGTAAGATTCGGATATAAGTCGATTTCCTGTGGAAGATAACCAATCTTTTTCTGTATTTTTTCATAATTTCCCTCGTTATACAGAATTCCATCAATCGAAACCACTCCTTCCGTTTGTTTTAAAACGGTTGTAAGAACCCTCATCAGCGTGGTTTTTCCCGCACCATTCTCTCCCAAAAGTCCGTAAATTCCCTTGGGTATTTCAAGAGATGCCTTATTTACTGCAACTACACCATTTTTAAATCTAACTGTTAAATCATTTATTCTAATACTCATAATCTATCCTCTTTTCTTTAAAGCCATTGGTAATACTGCAAATAAAAACAGCCCCGTTATAAAAGACACAAGCGTTCCATAAATCCAACTCTCGGACATTAATTGAGTAGGTTCACAAAAGCTGAAAGAAAACAATCCCAGATTTCCGAAAAATGAACTTCCCGCTTTTGATATAAGTCCAATGACAATTCCAAATAAACATCCTATACCTGCCCACATATTTCCAAGCAATGTACACAAAATCACAGAGCATATACTCCAAAGCCAGATAGTTCCAAACATTGCAATGAAATATAAAAGAAATATCTGAATACCTGAAATGCCTTCGTTTACACTGCCCGGTTTTTGCCAGAAAAATAAAACATATCCAACACAGGAAAGTATTAATAAATATAATATTTGAACGCACACTCTCTGTGATATTACTTTTAACTGCTTTTTTTGATCATACAAATGAAATACATCGGCACGCTTACTTTTTACTTCCATCAAATATGTGTCACTACAAAAAATAATTGTTAAAAATGCTATTGGAGACTGAATTGCTGAACCGATTTCTTCATAGTATATAATCGGATGAATAACACACAATATCAGTATAAAGGCACATGAATAAAAAATCTTATATAACGACAGGCAGTTTTTGAGTTCCGTTTTCAATGAACCCTCCTCCTTTTCCAGATTGTAACAGAAATACATACTAATATAACAGATGCGATCACAAGCATAATCTGATTTATATTTGACATTTTGGCTGCATGTGTTTCAAAAAACCTGCCAGGAAATCGCACCATAATAGAGAACGGTCTCATATAATAAATATCATTCTTCTCGGTCAGCATATTTGAATATATAATGTGTAAAAACAAAACTGGTGCTGCCGGAAGCGGATTTTTAAATATTAATGCTGTAATTGTATAGACACAACATATCATCAAAAGATTCGGCACAATATAGATCAGAGAATTCACGCAAAAATCAATTGGTGTTACCGGAAATCCCGATTCTAAAGACGTTTTCAAACACAGCATAAAGAATATAACATTCAAAATCACTAATACTCCCAGCATACTAATGAATCCGCTTATTACTTTCCCACATATATATTGGATTGCCGTAACAGGCTTTGTATGTAATAATTCATAGGTACTTTTTCGTGTATCCTGAATAAATAAAAATGATAGCAAGACTGTTGCAAAAAAGGCCATATGCAATCCTGCAAAATCCGTGAACTTTTTGGCAAAGTACCAGGAAAAAGAATGTTCGGATAATTTCCGCTCGATATAATGATTGATTTCTTCTGCTGTCCCCTTATGAATTTCAAGGTCCTCATAAGCATATATTGCATTATAATAGCCATATTGGGATTCCAAAAACTCAGAAGCAGTCTTTACATCCATATTCTGAATTTCTTTCATTACATGATCCGCTTCCTGCCTGCTAAATCCAAAACCATTTTGGGAGGTGTCCATTAACGTCTCTTTGATCGTATCTTCCCACTCCCTTCTTCTTTCTTTATCATCAGATGTGGGAATGTACCCATCCATGACATCGGCATCTTCCAATTCTACATCATTTTGTGTGACCTGTTCATTCTGTTTGATATAATGAATTTGCAAATACGGTGACAGACATTGATACATACTGGCAACTATAATAATCAAGCCAATCCACAAAACAGGGTTCTTTAAATAATCAAGTATACTTCTTTTTATGATTGTTTTCATTGTATCTCTTCCTTTCTTTATTTCTTTAACAACATCATACAAATCAATTCTCAATAAATTCACAACAAAAAAGACTAAAACCACTTTATTTGTGATTTCAGCCTTATAAAGTATTTTTATTCAGCTTTGAAAAGAGCTTCTACATGAGCACCGCCTTGTCTGGCATTATATATTTTCAAATTTCCTCCATGCTTTTCACAGAAAATACGAGAAATATACATACCAAGGCCAAAATGCTTTAAATCATCTTGTGGATTCTTATGATAAAATGGTTCTGTTACTTTTTCCTCAGTATCCACAAATCCTATTCCATCATCTTCAACAGAAATTATAAGAAAACCATCCTTTTTCTTTATCTGCAAAGCAATACTTTTTTGTGCATATCGAACCGCATTTTCCAGTAAGTTGTCTGTCACTTCCATGACAAGTTCCTCATCCACTTTCACAATGTTTTGTTCCTGCACTCTTTCTACCTTACATAATTTACTTTCCTTCTTGGACAGCATGGCAGCTTCTGCCTCAATCTTTTTTGCCAGTTCCGATAATTCTATCTCTGAGCATTGCAGTTCCCTCTGTTCTAAATGGGACATTTTTCTCATGTTTTCCGTGAAATGCTCTATACGGTCAATCTGATACATGCCTGTTTGTAAGATATCAATAACATCCTCTGTTTTTATACTCTCAGCAGAAACAAACTCTAAGAGCATTTCCTGATACCCACGCAATATGGAAAGTGGAGAACGTATATCATGTGCAATTGCATTCCGCAAAGCCTTCTCGTCATCAATCATTCGCCACATCTTTCTGTTGTTATTTGCTAAATCACTTCGCATCATTTCAAATTCTTTACACAAAGTTCCCATCTCATCTTTATTTTCATAGGACACATGAAAATCCAGTTCATTATCTGCAATCATTTGTGAGGCATCTTTTAGTTCCTGTAGAGGTGTCTTTAACTTATTTTTATAAAAAAAGAATACCACAACAACACTCCCAACAATCGAAAAAATCAGTACCGAATATGTTTCCATAAAGTCACACATTTCCGAAAGATGATAGTCCAAACGGTTCATCTGCGATTGATTAGGTCTTGATATCTCAATCTCGTATTTCTTTCCATATTGCTGAAACACGTCCGTATAATCTGCATAATCAATATATTTTTCCCATATTTTATTCTGCATATTTCTTGCAAAATGAACTGTAAATCCAGATAACAGAAATGCTGCCGTTAAGCTGATCACAAAATAAAGCAGAATTGTTTTTTTCAGTGACAAGTTTCTTATTTTTTCCATCGGTATCCAATCCCCCATACAGTTTCTATGTATTCTTTTTCTGAATAATCCGCTATTTTTTTCCTTATACGCCGTACTAATTCCGTTATCGTTCTACTGTCCCCTTCCGCATCATATCCACAGACTTGTGCATATATACGTTCTTTATCAAACACCTGCCCTGGATGCATGGATAAGAATTCAATAATCTGATATTCAATTTTTGTGAACTCCATCCTGTGTCCAGCTATAGCTACTATTTTTTCAGAATAATCAATCAGCATTTCATCCATGAAACGGTATTCCGTTTTTTGTTGATGCCTTTCTTCTCTCTTTATGTTTGTGACAATCCTTGCTTCCAACTCCCGAAGACTAACTGGTTTCGTAATATAATCATCCCCACCTGAAAGCAACCCATTAATTTTATCATCTTCATCAACTCTTGCTGTTAGAAACAAAATCGGACATAACACTTTACTGCGTATCAGACGACATACTTCAATCCCATCCATACGTGGCATGTTGATATCCAATAAAATAATATCCGGTTTCATTTTTATTTTATTTAATGCTTCCATTCCATCTGTAGCCGTAATGGTTTCATATTGTTTCATATTAAAATAACTACAAAGCATTTTCACCAATTCTTTATCATCATCGACAACTAAAATCTTGTATTTCATCCAAACCACCTCCAGTATCCATATTATACGATAAAAAACAATGAAATCACAACAAGAGTACATGAAGAACGTAAGCACAATATATCTTTTTTCTCAATTCCTGCTCAATTTCCCCTCAATGCCTTTTTCCTCCGATCTTCGTATGCTTATCTCACAGCAGAGCAGTACCACACCGGTACGACCTGCTGAATCAATCAATACGAAAACGGAGGTATTTTTTATGCGAGAACTCAGAAACACAAAAATCATTGCTGTAGATCATGGCTACGGCAATATGAAAACAGCAAACATCGTCACACCAACCGGCATCAAAGCCTATGAAACCGAACCAATCTTCACCGGGAATATTCTGGAATATAACGGCATTTACTACCGGATTGGCGAAGGACACAAAGAATTTATCCCGGATAAAGCTATGGACGAAGAATATTATCTTCTGACGCTAATGGCTATTGCAAGGGAACTGAATGTCTTTTCCATCCGTGAAGCAGATGTTCATCTGGCTGCCGGACTCCCTCTGACATGGATCTGAACTCAAAGAGAAGCTTTTCGTTCCTATCTGCTCCAGAATCCAGAAGTCCGTTACCTTTTTAACAGCAAAGAGTATCATCTCCACTTTGTGGGATGCAGCCTTTACCCACAGGGGTATCCGGCTATCGTAAACCAACTTGGAGATTTCAAGGGAACCAATCTCCTTGCAGATATCGGAAACGGAACCATGAACATTCTGTATATCAACAATAAGAAAGCGCAGGAGAGCCGATGCTGGACAGAAAAACTTGGTGTAAACCAATGCATGATTGCTGCAAAGAACGCTGTTCTGGACAAATTCGGAGTGAAAATTGAAGAATCCACAGTAGAACAGATTCTGCGGTTTGGAACAGCTGACATTTCAGCACCATATCTGGATTGTATCAGTTCTATTGCCAGACAGTATGTGGCAGAACTTTTTTCCACGCTCCGCAAATATGAATACAATCCTGACCTGATGCGCCTGTATGTGGTTGGCGGCGGTGGATGCCTGTTCCGTAACTTCGGAACGTATGACAAATCACGAGTCACCATCATTGATGACATCTGCGCCACCGCTAAAGGTTACGAATCTCTTGCTTATATGAGCCTGAAAAGGAGGGGATAAACCATGCAGAACAATATCCGCAACACAAACCTGCGTTTTAATCTGGACAAAGAACAGCAGCGGAGAGCCTGGGAATATTTACAGACAATGGACAGGCAGGATTTTAAATCTTACAGTCAGGTAATCTCTCTTGCACTGGTAGATTATTTTGACCGCTACTACCGCACACGGGCTGATCCTTATCTGGAAACAAGAGAACGGGAAGAACTTTTTGTGAAACAGATTGTAGATGCAGTGGAAAACAGTCTGAAACAGGCATTGCCACTTTTTCTTTCCGGACTGACTGCAGGCATGGCGCAAAGGGAGCCCCAAATCAGGTAATGTCATGATGCCAAGGTCAAAAGGTCTAAATCCACATGAGCTTGCTCATAAGTGGATGAAAGGCCTTGGGACCCGCCCCAATATGAGCCTAAAAGTGGGATGACAATCCCACGATATGCGAGAGGCTCGTCCGATAACATAACGGAGAGGATCCCCAACCGCTCAATTCCCACCGTATTCCAGAAATCCGCCCCGCTGTCCGCCTTTTTCCGCTCAAAGGACACAACGCCCACCGGCCGGAGCATCCTGTGCTTCAGCACAGGCTTTAATTTTTCAGCCTTGCCCAAAAAAGAATCATTGTTTTTTACCTGTCCCATACTGTCATTTCTCCTGTTCTCCCACGCTTTCGGACATGCCGCACCGCGGCACAAACAACAGTTGAAATCCGTGAAGAGCAAATCAACATTTCCGATGCTCCTCCCAGAATGCGACTGCATCCCGCAGCCAGCCCTCTGCCGCAGTATCTATCCCCAGGCCAAAGCCATGACCCAGCTTATCATACATGACGATATCGACATTTTCCTGCCCCAGCGCTTTCCTGATGTCCGGGATGATCTTCTCCACGGCCGCAAAACCGGTAGGGTCATCCCGCCCGACCCTGGAAAATATAGCAAGCCCCTTGTCCTCCTCGTGAACCTTAAGCTCCCAGTGCAGGCCATAGATGGGGAAGATGGCGGCGGGCCTTGGCAGATTATGTTTATGGCAGCAGTCCTTATAATCAGAAAATGCGTAGGCTGTCGTCATCAGGCCTCCAGCGGAGAACCCGAACATACCAAAGCCGTCCATCGTATAGCCGTACTCTGCCTGATGCCCTATCAGATACCTTACCGCCGGCAGCACATCCTTGGATGCCTCCCCGCCCTTGGCCTGCGGTTCGGTTTCATGCAGCTCCACATTCACACGGTAGACCAGCACAAACGCACTGTATCCCCTCCTGTGCAGCTCCATGGCTGCCGGGATGCTCTCCAAATAAGAGGCTACGCCGTCAAACCCGCCGCCCGCAATCAGCACAGCCACGGGCTTCCCTGGCTCCCCCTGGAACAGGATCCCCTGTACCTTTCCCTTGTCGGGATCACGCCTTACCTCATCCTCCGCATAAAGCCCGCTGATGAAATGCACCTTTTTCAGCCCTTTCTGCTCCACGACATAGTTGAAACCATCCACGATGCTCTGCGCCTGTGCGGGCTGCCCGATAAGATTGCACAAACCATGGACGCTCATGCCTGACATGGCATATATTTCCTTTGGCGACCCGGTCTTCATAAAAAGCTCCGGCCTGCCCTCCCATACGGGATGCTGCAGGAAGAACGCAATCTTGTCATTGATCGTAGCCCTGCGGAACCCTCCCGCGACATTGTAAAACTCCGATTCCTTTACCTTCGGCATATGCTTGACGCCTAAGATTGCCGGCCAGAACAGCCCTTTGTACTTACCCATGTTTTTTTCCTCCTTATCTATTTCAGAACGGTCTCGGAAACTCCATAAAACCCGAATCTCCGCTCTTTTTGTACTTGTTACTTTTTTCGTTTCCTCCCATTTTCAGAGAGGGATTTTAAATTTTTTCAGCAAATTTCCAAAAAACTATTGTCATTTCTCGTGAATTGTGCGCCATTCACTACACGTTGATATTCCACTCCTTTTGCGGTTTACCAGTGCCAAAAGACATGATTCTGTCAGTTTTCTGGTAGCTTTCCATGAATTTGAAAAACACATGCCCGACCTGCACATATCAAATATGTGCCTTGATTCTGCCATGGATAACTATCCAACATATAAGCGGACTCTTTCCCCAATAGCGTTTGTTTCAGCTCTCATTCAAGAGGGCTGCTTACCATGTCTTTTTTTTACTGCAGCTCTTCTAAACATCATCTCCTCCGCTCGCAAACCACTGTATTACTGATTTGCTGGAATACTCTCTGAATTATATCAATTATTTATTGAGTTTCCGAGACTACTCTGCGAATAATTGGGAGGATTGTGGGAGTGCAAAGCACGGAACAATCCGTAGGCATCATAGTTGGGGGCTTTTGACCCCAACATCTTTAAAAAAGGTCAGATGTTTTATAATTTTATAAAACACTTGACCTCTCAAAATTCACTCTTCCTGTTCTTGAAAAAATTATTTCCGATGTGCCTCCCAGAATTCCACTGCCTCTTCAAACCAATGAGGTACTATGGTATTGGAACCAATACCAAATCCATGTCCGAGATTATCGTAAATCCGTACAGACACATTGTCCTCACCCAACACGGATTTCAATTGCGGAAGTCTCTTCTCTACATTTCCGAATCCGTATTCATCCTCGCGCCCTGCGATGGAAAATACCGCCAGTCCCTTATCCTGCTCAAGCGCTTTCACATTCCAGTCCAGACCATACATCGGGAAAATCACTTTCGGTCTCGGCAGTTTTACTTTGTGACAGCAGTCCTCGTAATTTGCGAAGGAATATGCCGTAGTCATCATGCCGCCTGCCGAGAAACCGAATATCGCATAGTCATCCATATCCACAGACAGTTCCTGCTCATGCTCCTTCAGATAACGGATTACCTGCACCAGCTCCCTGACCGCTGCCTGCCCCTGTTTTTCATGTTCCGTTTCTCCCAGCTGTTTGCCAATCGGGTAACTGATTACCAATACGGAGTACCCCAACTTGTGTAATTTCATTGCCACGGGATATCCCTCGCAGTCCGTCACATTACTGATAAATCCACCTCCGGGAACGACCACCGCCAACGGTTTTCCTTGCTTTCCTTTGTAAAACATTCCGGTCAAATGAGACTGATATGGATTCTGTTCTATCATTTCTTTCGAGTTAATATCGGAAATCAACTGCGCCTCTCCACTTTCCACAAGCCGGGTCAGGTAATTAAAAGCCTCCAGTGCATTTTCCATCTGATCACTTCTGCCCTGCGCTTTTAGAAAATCTGCATATTTTGCCGGGGCAATCGCTTTTAACACGTTATCCTCAACATTAAAAAACATATGCTTATAGCCGCCAAACACCGGATGCTGCATAAAAAATGCCATTTTATCATCTTTTTCCGCTTTCCGGAATGTTCCGTCTGCCTGATAATAATCTTTCTTTTTTATATTCGGAAAACCGCCGATGCCAAACAGTGCCGGCAGAAACATCGCATTTTTCTTATAAACATACCCCACAAAGCCGACTGCTAAAATGAGCAGCACGAGCATTATCATTGCCAGAATTTTCATATGTTCTTTTCCTCCTTATCTCTTGCCCAAAATTGTCCTGCGTGCGCCACTGCCGTAAAATCTTCCGGCTTTACCGGAGCATCACATATCACTCTCACATAGCGGAAACCATGATATGTAAAATGCGGTCTGTACTCTGCGGGTTTCCCGTTAGATATATATACATCCGTCTGTGTATGACCTGTCATGTCAGCACCAGCTATATTATTAAAATAATTCCCCTGAGAATCCTTGGTCTCAAAGTGATCTAGTATCAACTTTGTTCCTGCGGGCAAATCCACCTTTACCCGCAGTACACCTGCCAGATTCTGACCGAAATCGATAATGGTCTCTCCCTTTGGGCTTACCTCCATACCGACCGCCTCCACTTCTTTCACCGGCCGCACAGGTTCACCATACTGTACCATCGGCAACTTTCAACTTATCGTCAGAGAGAACTGTCTCAAATGTGCCGTCTTCATACTCAATTCTCGTTTCAAACAACACTGCGCACTCCACTCCCTTTTCATAAAACCTGTTTCAAAGGAGGATGTGGCGGTGGCGGTATCACCGGTGTTATCCGTCGCTGTGGTTGTTTACTTTTAATCTTGACAGTTCCATCGCATTCTCCTTCAATATGTTACTTATTGCTGCGCGCTGCGATTGCCGTGTGCATTTCCTCTACTGCTTTTTTATCCAACGTATACTGTGTACCAAAAAGAATCGCCCCTGCGGCAGTCAGGATAGTCGGAAGTATCAGTACGCAGAGGATAATTCCTGTATTGATACTCTCCGGCTGGGCAACCGAGCCGGTAACAAAACCTGTAGCTGCCAATACATACCCCGGAATCGCTCCTCCGAGTCCCTGCGCCACTTTTGTAATAAAAGATGTAAGCGATGCGATCGCCGCTTCTGCACGTTTTCCGGTTTTATACTGCACGTAAGTAGTATTATCTGCCTGTATACTGGTTGTCAGCGGTGCTATACATCCGCCTGCCACACCTCCTGCCACTGTACTAATATAGATCAAAAGCATAGATCTCACATCAATCAAACGCAGTGCGGAAAACAGGATGGATACGACGATTGCCATTACAAAAATCTGTTTCTTTCCAAACCGGTTTGCCAGAATTGGTCCAAGGAAAATTCCCACCAGAGCAGTTATCATTGAAACAAGTGACACCCCTGACATAAGCGTCATATCACCCAATATATATGTGTAAAAATAAGCGCCGGCTCCTCCTGCTATATTACTGCCCACCCCGACTACCAGTGCCACTAAAAACAGTGCCCAGACAGGTTTATACCGCAAAAACTGTAACAATTCCCTGAATGTATAACTTTCTTCTTTTTTTCCTTCAAAAGCTACTCTTTCCTTTACACAAAGAGCCCCTGCAATAGATAAAACCAACACCATGGCCATGGAACCGAAAATTAACACGTAATAGTTCTGTAACGTTCCTTCCGCCACAAGAATCGGTGCTGCCACAGCCAGTACCGCGCTACCTATCATTGTTCCCAACGCGTTGAAAAGTGACAAACTGTTTCTCTCCTTGTCATCCGCGCTCATGACCGGGAGCAAACTGTTCTTGGAGATATCCATAATATCAAACGTCCAGCCCAGCAGCAGATACGTCACATACACAATCACATATTTTCCGACCGGAATCCAGACTGCGCCAAACCACAGTAAAATATAATTTATAACACAGATGATTGTTCCCAGAATAATCATAGGGCGAAATTTTCCCATTTTTGTTACCGGAAATTTGTCCAGAAAATATCCCATAATCGGGTCGCTGATTCCATCCACCACCTTGGATATTAAAAACAGGGTCGCCAGTGCTGCCGGTTCCAGACCAACCACATTCGTATAGTAAATCATAAAGAATCCTGACAATAATCCCATCAGTGGAATATTTCCCGCACATACCATAAATAAGCCCATTTTTTCCACGATACTAACCTTTTGTTTTTTACTCTTCTCACTCATTTGTTCTCTCCTCGTTAATATTGTGATAATGCTGTATTCAACATCTCTGTCTGCCCTTCATCCATCGGTCCGGAAAACATCTCCGCCACCTGTCGAAACGACAGTCCATAGACCGCATCCGGTATCATATCCACCTCGGTCATCGTCGACAAAAATGCCCGTATCTGCGGATGGTTCAGCAAATCTTCCAGCTTTGACTCCACGCTGTATATTTTCTTTAACTTCTCAGTTGCCTCATATACGACTTCATAGTTTCCTGCAGTGATATAACAAATACCGTTCACCACTGTTGCGAATAGTGGATTTGTCTTATCTTCAAACAGAATCTCCGGAGCATGCGGCAATCGCACCTCGCCTTCTCCGCCAAACGGAATCGTAATTTTGATTCTAATCCTGTTATCCTCCATAATTTCCCAGCTGCATGCATACTGTCCGACGGCCGAATCATACACTGCCTCTGCCCTTCTCAAATCATAATGGACATTCGGACAAATTGCAATCCTTCTTCCTCCCGGAGATTCTTCCAAAAGATGGATTCCTCCCACATGGCGGAACATCCATTCCAGAATCGCCCCGTAAGAATAATGGTTGAGACTGTTCATTCCGGTACTGGATATCTTACCGTCTTCATCCAGTGAATTCCATCGTTCCCAGACTGTGGTGGCTCCCAGTTTCACTTCGTGCAGCCACCCCGGATACTCCTCGTTCAAAAGCAGGCGGTAGGCGGTATCCGTCATTCCGTTATCGGTCAACACATTGCACAAAAGAGAGGTTCCCACAAATCCGGTATTCAATTTGTTTCTGCTCTCGCGGAAAAGTTTCTTTAACATCTCTCTGGTCAGCTCTTCGTCCTCTGACAAATGATATTTCAGAGCCAGCAGAAGACCCGTCTGTGTCTTTTCCGCGCATCTTCCGGTCGGGGTAAAATATTCTTCTTTTACCACACGCCATTGTTTTTCGGCGATTTCCCGATATTGTTTTTCCTCTTCCTTTCGCCCGAGAACCGCCGCTGCCTTCGCTGTAAGCTCCGCGCTTGCCGCATAATAAATATCCGCAATATAGCCTTCATCGGTCGCTCCGTATACATTTCCCGCCGCGGCTCCCACCCGGTCAAGCGCCAGCCAGTCTCCGTAATGGAAGGAATGTCTCCATCCGTGGTGCTCTCCGTCCACCTTACGGATATAGTCCACCCAAGCCTTCATACTGTCAAACTGCTGTTCCAATATGGCAGCATCCCCGCTGAACAGATAGACATTCCACGGAACGATACAGGCCGCATCGCCCCATGCACAGGAACATTTCGACGGACCGAAGGTCGGCACCACCTCCGGAACCATCCCTCCGGCAATCAGCTGTTCCTTATACAAATCGTACAGATATTTTCTGTAAAATGCATAGGTATCCGCCAGATAACATGCCGTACCCGAAAACACCTGTGTGTCGCCTGTCCATCCCATGCGCTCATCTCTCTGCGGACAGTCTGTCGGCACATCTAAGAAATTATCCTTCATGCCCCATTCCACATTGGAAATCAACTGATTTACCAGTTCATTTCCTGTCTGTATACTACCGGTACCTTCGTAATCACTGTAGAGTGCCATTCCCGTAAAATCTTCACAGGAGACATTGGTTACCCCGCTGATTTTTACATACCGGTATCCGTAAAATGTAAAATGCGGAACAATGTCTTTTTCTTCCCCGTCAGAGATATACACATATTCCGACAAAGCGGTTCTTAAGTTTTCGTTATAAAAACATCCGTCCTGCAGGATTTCGCCTGTCTGGATTCTGATTTCTTTTCCTTTCGGCTCATGGACATGAAGTTTGAAAATCCCGGTAATCTCCTGCCCTAAGTCAAACACCCATTCATCCTTCGGGGTGTGAATCAGTTCCTTCGGTGTAAACTGTTCATGCACAGTCACCGGAAGGGACAGCCGCTCCGTCAGTCGCCCCTGCGGCGCCTCCGCAAGCTGCGCGCTGACAGGTTCGACAGGTTCCAAGGTATCATCCCGTTTCTCCCCGTCATATATATTGGAAAAAAACAGATTGCTCCTTGTCACTTCCCATGTGTCATCCGTGCCGATTATCTCTTGTGTGCCATCCTCATATTCCAGATGCACCTCTACCAGCAGTTTCCACTCGTCGCCGTAAAATCCTTTCTGTTCTGTCTGATTGAGCCCGAACCTCCCTTTGTACCACCCATTCCCCAAAAGAACGGACAACACACCTTCGCGCTGCATCTGCGCGGTCACATCATACGTCTGATACTGTAACCACTGATTGTAGTTATTGCAGTACGGGGTCAGATATTCTTCCCCAATTTTCGCGGATTTTAAAATATCTGTTTCGGTTTTCTCTCCATCCGTAAAATATGCCTCATAAAGCCCCAGTCCGCAGAGATAGAGACGGGCTTTTTTTACCTTTCCACGGGGAATGATTCGCTTTGAGAAAATGGGATGGCGTTCCATCCTGCTGTCGCAGGTAATCCATTTTCCCACCCACGGCTCGTCCCTCTTTGCCGTCTCAAAGAACTGTACGTCGGACTCCAGCACTTCGTCTGCGTCCGTAGTAACGATTACCTTCCAGTAATATCTGGTACAAGGCTCCAGATTCATCTCCGCTTTTACAGCCAGACTGTCGAGCTTTGCCTCCCCGGTGTCCCAAAGAACATCCGCGAAGGTTTCATCCTTTGCCACAAGGATTCTGGCACATCTCTGGTTCTTTCCCCTGCATTCTCTGACCTTCCACGAAAAAACCACCGGATTCAGTAAAAATCCCACCGGATTCGTGATATGATTTGTTTTTGCTGCGTAAATCTGATTCATATTGCCGTTTTCCAAGCTCCTTCCTTTTTTCATTGTGTACACTGTAATTCGAGTATAATGGATTTGCCTCATAAAATCATTTACGGAATTTCATCATTTTACCTACCAAGCTTAAGATTTCAGCTCTTTGTTTACCTGTAAATCAATTCTTTCAACACAATCTCTTCTGCCATATTACGAATACCATTTACCGCTACCTCATCCTCAATTATCCTATTGTGCAAGTAAACAATTCAGCTGCCCGATCAGCTGTTCCACCTGCTCTCCCGGCATCTGCCCCAGCAGAGATTTCAGCGGCATTTCCCGGATAACTTGCTCTCCCAGCTTCTTGTATTCGTCACTCATCCCTTCTGCTGATGCGGCCGCTGCTGCCAAAGGCGCCAGCAGTTCCGTAATAACGGGAGCGGTTTTCGTATGATCCAATAATTCTCCGAACGTTGTTGTGAAATCTGCGCGAAGGGGCAGTTCTTTCTGTGTTTCAAACACAATATCCGCATGTAATCGGATGTCATCAGAAGCATGGCCGATCAGGATCCGGTATGTTCCGGATGGCGCATACCAGTCCCCGAGACGTTCTTCATAATAGGAAAGATCCCTCGCCGAAATTTCCATCGACACCGTTTTCTCCTCTCCCGGCAGGAGATGAACTTTGGCAAATCCTTTCAATTCCTTGACCGGTCTTTCCGGTGTGCCGCACAGGTCAGCTACGTACAGCTGTACGACTTCTTTTCCTTCTGTCTTCCCTGTATTTTTCACCTTGAAGGAGACCGTCAGGATATCCTCATCCGTCATTTGAGCCGATGACAAAGTCAGGTCCCCATAAGTAAATTCCGTGTAAGACAGCCCATGTCCGAATGCATACCGCACCGGGACCTTCTTTGTATCATAATAACGGTATCCGACAAAGATATCCTCGCCATATAACACCCGCTTTCCATTTCCCGGAAAATGAAGGAAGCTCGGATTATCTTCCAGCCGGTACGGGAATGTCTCCGCCAGCCTGCCGGACGGATTCGCTTCTCCGTATAACAGCCGGTCACAGGCTTCGCCAACGCCCTGACCTCCGAGATACATTTCGAGGATCGCGCTTACTTTATCAGCCCATGGCAGCTCTACCGGGCTTCCATTGTGGAGTACAACTACAACATTAGGCTGTACTTTCAGCACTTCTTTAATCAGGCGGTCCTGGCATTGGGGCAGCTTCATGGATGTTCTGTCATACCCTTCTGACTCAAATATCTCAGGCAGCCCGGCAAAGATTACCGCAACATCTGCTTCTGCAGCAGTTCGAAGCGCTTTTTCCAGCTCCTGTTCCGTCATCGCGTCATTTTCCATAGAAAATCCTTTTGCATAAGTTACGCTGCGCCCTTTTTCTCCGGCAGCATCCAATGCCGAGACAACCCTGAACGGATTGATATGGCTGGAGCCACCGCCCTGATACCGCGGCTTTTCAGCAAATTCCCCTATATAGGCAACCTTTCTGTCTGTGTTCAGCGGAAGTATACCGTTATTTTCCAGTAGGACCGCACATTCCGTCTCAATATCCGCTGCTTTTTTATGATCTGTTTCCTTATCAGATATAACTTCCGGACGATGCTGCCCTTCACCGGCAAATACAACATTCAATACCCGTTCCACCGCTTCATCCAGCACAGCTTCGTCCAGTCTTCCCTCCTGTACTGCCGTTACAATCTGTCTGTCATTGTATCCTCCGGAATAAGGCATCTCCAGATCCAGTCCGGCCTGCAGTCCCTTCACTCGGTTATTTACAGCGCCCCAGTCACTGACGACGCAGCCTTTGTATCCCCATTCTTTTCTCAGGATATCTGTCAGAAGATATCTGTTTTCTGAAGCATATTCTCCATTTATTTTGTTGTAGCTACACATGACGGTTCTTGGAGCTGATTCTTTCACCGCTTCCTCAAACGCAGGCAGGTAGATTTCCCTGAGCGCACGTTCTGACACTTCGGAAGATATCGTCATACGGAGTGTTTCCTGGTTATTCAGTGCGAAGTGCTTAATGCTTGTCCCCACGCCCTGACTCTGTACTCCGCGGATATATGCCGATGCCATCCTACCTGCCAGATATGGATCCTCCGACAGATACTCAAAGTTCCGCCCACATAACGGGCTCCTTTTAATATTCACCGCCGGGCCAAGCAGTATGCTTACATTCTCGGCCTGACACTCCGCTCCCAGCGTCTCTCCCATCCGTTCCATCAGGTCAACATCAAAGCTGGAGGCTGTTGCACAGGCTGCCGGGAAACAAACGGCCTTCACACTTTCATTCAATCCCAGATGATCCGTTTCCCCTTCCTGCTTTCTCAGTCCGTGAGGGCCGTCCACCATCATAACTGACGGAATGTTCAGTCGTTTGATTTCTTTCGTATGCCAGTTATCAGCGCCCGAGCAGAGACTTGCCTTCTCTTCCAGCGTCATTTTTGAAATCAGTTCCTTTATTCTGTCCATCGCAAAAGTCCTCCTTTCTTTTCTTAATACTGATTGATCATCTGTGCCTCTGCTTCTTCACGGCTGATCTCACCATTATTGCATTTTGCCATCAGCTGGACATCATGGTCATTAAGCTTGTAAAGACGAAGTATAAGCAGAGTGCAAATACCCCCGATAATGCTGCCAAGACAGCTGAATGTCCATAATTTATCGGCAAATCCTGCCGCCTGAACAACGCCTTCTCCCTCTCGGAAGCCGATTATAGTTAACGCAAACACACTGACTGCTGTTGCGATCGCTCCACTTAATTTTGTAAAAAATGTCTGCGCCGCAAACGTTACACCACGCATTTTTAATCCTGTCTTGTACTGTCCATACTCGTAGCAGTCCGGCGTAAACTGATACTGCAGTATAACTGCTATTCCCAGCGGAATTCCTCCTAAGGCATTTAAAATCACATACACCATCATATTCTCATACCCGGCTATGAATCTTACAATTCCCAGAAGTAACGCGAAAATATATGAAATATAGAAGACTTTAAATTTATCATATTTTTTGCATAATTCTACTGCCATAACCGCACCAATCAAGGTCGGAATAATCACCGTCATCGAAACATATGAGGCAGCTTCTTCACCGCCAAGGCAGTACCGGGCAACGTATAAGCCCCAATTTGCCCCAACATTAAGCAGGCTGCTGATGAGCGGAGCCGCAAAGAAAATCAATAAATATTTGTTCTTCCGCAGACATTCTGCCATATCGCGCAGCGTATAACTTTCTTCTGCCCCTTCGTCCAGTACTCTTTCTTTTTCAATTACTCTCTCCTTTGCGAACAGACAGATCGGAATCATCATAACAGCTGACAAAAGAGATAACACAATTACTGTTGTCGCCCAGCCGCCTAACCGCTGCCGTACCAACGGCAGGACAATTCCTGTAACAATACCTGCAAAAATAACAAACATTCTTCCTATACTGTTTAGTGAAATACGTTCCTTCTGGTCTATTGTCATCGTGGTAACAATACCAAAAATCGGCACATCGCAAAGGGTATAGGCTGTATCCCATAACATATAAGCAAGTGTTGCCCATATGATTTTAGCCATCATCGGAATCCCGGCAGGTATTGTAAAAAGAAGAATGGTCGCCACCGGAATCGCTATGACAGATATTCGAAGCCACGGCAGGAATTTCCCTTTCTTAAAATTTACCTTATCCATGATCATACCGAAGATCGGATCGTTGATGGCATCCCACACTTTCGTGATCAGCGCCACGATCGCAACCAATGCTGCCGTTATGCCGATATCTGTAAAATATGTAGTCATATATCCTATCAGTCCATAGAATACATTCTGTCCCATAAAATACAAACCATAACTGATTTTTTCTCTTTTTGTAACTGCATTTTCCATTTCGTTATCCGTCCTTTCATTGTTTGATTTAATTATAAATAATCCCAAAGGGCAAATCATCAACGATATATAAGCAGTTTACCGACGAAACTTAATATAATAATCATCTTTCTAAAAACTGATATAAGTATTCTTCCATCTTAGGCGTCCACCATTCCAGATATCCTGCCTGCGTCGGATGAACCGGATCTGCCATATAAACTTCATATTCTTTTTCAGAAACGTCATTCATCTCCTCGTCATTCCAAAGGTCGATCACGCCTATTCCATATTTATCCTGAAGCTCAAACAATACATCTACCATCTGCTGATACTGTTTACTGTCATATTTTGTTCCGGTATAAAAGATCACGGGACAATTCCATGCCTGCTTTGCATATACAATGATATATTCCATTGCTCCTGTTATTGTCTGTGTATCAAAATCCTCCAGATTTTCTGAACTGCTGAGTTCTCCCATCGGCATTTCCTTCGACGCGTCATTCGTGGAAAGCTGGCAGACAAACGCATCGAATTTCTCATCTGTACCGATATTATTTTTCATTCTTTGGATATAAGACGTCTTTCCGTTATCCACTAAAGTAGTGCCGCTGACGGCTTCTTTTACATACTCACAGCCATTTCTGTAAGAGATATAATCTGCAAAAGAAACATCCATTGAGTACAGACCCAAGGTTACAGATGATCCAAGGTAGCAGATGCGCTTCCCTCCAAGAGGGCTGTTTTCTAACGGTTCTATATTTTCCAGACTGTATTTTTCTGCGTTTCCCGCCATTTTTTTCAGCTTGTTCTTCCAGACAAAATCAAACGGTCCTCCACCGCCTGCCGCTCCTACTAAATATGTCAGGCCGATTCCCGCAGCCAGAATCAGAATTAAAACGATACTTAAGGTGATCTTCAATATTTTCTTTTTCATAATCCTTAACTCCTTATTATTTTCAACTTTCATATTAAGAGAACTGGCCGTCTGTATTTACCGGTCAGTTCTCGCAAATACTGTCATTTTGTTTTCTTTGATTCTTTATTCAAACTGATACATTCCGCTTCCTACCTTGTATAATCTGCCATCCGGCATCTTTACAACGGCAGTCGTGTTGCAGGGAATTTTTACTTTCAGCTTAAATTTCCCTTTATCCATACTCCACCCGACTGCGATCTCCCCGTACTCGCTCATATAAGTACGCTTTGCACTGGTAAACGCATTGTCCGGCTCCGGCGCGATCACAATCTTCTTAAATCCGGGAGCAGCCATATCAATGCCGCTTATCTTCCGGAACATCCAGTCGTCCACGCATCCAAAGGCATAATGGTTCAGGCTTGTCATAACCGGAGACCCGTCCTCCTTGTAAGAAATATAATTTTCCCAGATTGTTGTCGCTCCCTGATTCACCTCATAAAGCCATGACGGGCACTTTGTCTGGAGCAGGACTTTATATGCCTTGTCCATCCTGCCGATCTTACAGAGCGCATCCAGCAGATACGGCGTCGTCAGGAACCCTGTATCCAGACAATCCCCGTTTTCTTCTATCTTGCGGATCAAATGTCCGGCGATACTTTCTTTCTTCCTTTCAGGAGCAAGATCAAATGCGATTGCCAGCACATAACTGCCCATAAAATCAAGAGGCATCTTCCCGTCATCATCGATCAGTCCTTTTTGAATGGCAGATTTCATTCTAGACGCAATGTCATCATAGTATAATTCGTCTGATGTATGCCCGAGGAGCGCTGCTGTATCTGCCATGATCCGGCAGGAATTCCATCCAAAGATTGGCGCGCAGTATGCAGAAGTATTGACAGGTTTTGCAGCGCTTTGGTCTGCTCCGTCTACTGTCTGGCTCGGTATGAGCCACTCCCCGTACTGATGTCCTGTATTCCACAGATACTGGTCAATTTCTTTTGGATGTTTCATCTTGCCTCTACGCTTCTTTGCGGTGTTGATGATATAGTCGCACCACTTTTTCATTGTGTCATACTGTTCTCTCAGTATCCTTATATTTCCTGTAAGTTGATACATGCTCCACGGTACGATACAGGCGGCATCTCCCCATCCCGCTTCTCCCACCGGTTCAAAATTGCGGTATACGATCCGATTCAGTTTCTCCAGTAATTCATAGATTCCGGTAAGGGGGATCACATTAGGGATTGCCCCGTTTTTCTGCTGACTGCAGGTCATATTGCGCAGCCATCTTGTCAGAAACGGGGTTACATTTTCGTTGAGCATGGCTGTTCTTGCATAAATCTGGATATCTCCGGTCCATCCGCCTTTTTCTCTCTGCGGACAGTCCGTGGGGATTGAGAACAGATTCGACCGCTGAGACCATCTTGTATTTTCGTAAAGCCGGTTTATATCTTCGTTGGATGTCTCAAAAGTTCCCAGATCCTCATTGTCAGAAGACAGGACGATCGCTGTGAAATCCTCCGGGCTCACCGGCTGATCGCATGTCACTCTCACATAGCGGAACCCGTGATATGTAAAATGCGGTATATACTCTGTAAATTTCCCGTTTGAAATATAAATATCGCTTTGCTTGTGCCCTGTTTTCTCTGACATGAAAATATTATTGAAATAGTTTCCATATTGATCCAGAGTCTCAAAATGATCTAATACCATTTTTGTTCCGGCAGGCAGTTTCGCTTTTACGCGCAGAACCCCCGCCAGATTCTGCCCGAAGTCAATAATCGTCTCGCCTTTCAGGCTGACTGTCATTCCGACTGCCGGTACTTCCTTTACCGGACGCACCGGTTCCCCGTACTGAGCCGCCAGGTTTGCGTAAGATTTTCCACATGGGATACCTGCTTTCCAGCTGCTGTCATCGAATCCCCAGCAGTTCCACCTCTCCTGTTCCATCCGTGCATCATAGAGTTCTCCTGCAAACAGATCGGAAGACCGGACCGGACTTTCCGAAACCTTCACCGCATCATCGGACAGAACCATTTCACTCGTTCCGTCTTCATAATCAATCTTTATCTGAAATAACACAGAATGTTCGGCTTTAAACTTCCTTCTTCTCGGTTTAAAGTTCGCGCTGTCATACCAGCCGTCCCCCACCAGCATTCCTATGACATTTCCTCCCTCTTTCAAGAACGGAGTCACATCATAAGTCTGGTAGCACAGATATTTAGAATAGACGGTAAATTCCGGCGCAAACTCTCTGTCGTCCGGACGTATTCCGTTCACGCTGAGCTGATATGCTCCGTGACATGTGGCATAGACGCGTGCCCGTTTCACACCTTCTCGTGCCTCAAATTCTTTGCGGAAATATTCTGCCGGATTCTGTCCGCCGGTTCCGGGTTTTACCTTTTTCATCGGGAACGGAGATTTCACCCACTCGGCCGTCCATTCTTTCTTCATAAATCCTGTCTCAAAGGATGAGGATGCCGCTGCCTTTTCTCCGTTATTAACCGTCACTTCCACTGTCCAGCTATAGTCACTGAGACTTTTCAATGGTTTTCCGTTGTACTCTACAAAAGTACTTTTATCACTTTCTACCACCCCGGAATCCCACACCACTTCTCCCAGACCTGTCACTGTAATATGATAGGATGTCTGCATCACATTCTTTTTGTCACTGGTAATCACCCATGAAAAATAAGGTGCTTCGTCCACGCATGGTCTGTATTGACTGTTTACCTTAAGTCTTGTAAGCTCCATAGCAGCCTTCCTGATCAGAATTTCGCAAGCGCCGTATCCAGCATCTGCGCCTCATCTTTTTTTATCTCTCCTGCGAATGTTCTCGCGACATCTCTAAGCGAAAGTCCATATGCAATATCGGGAATCATATCCACTTCCATCATTTGAGAAAGGAACGCGCGAATCTGCGGATGGTTCAGCAGTTCTTCCATTGTCGAGTCTATGCTGTATTTCCTCTTTAAAGGCTGTGACGCCTCATAAGCGACTTCATATTCTCCAGCTCTCACACGGCAGATTCCATTTTCTACCTCTTCAAATAATGGATTTTCTTTATCTTCATATACAGATTCCGACGCATATGGAAGAACCACTTCTGCACTTCCGCCGAACGGAACCGTAACAGTGACCGTAATTTTATTATCTTCTGATATCTCCCAGCCGCACTGATAGCATCCGCTTGCCGAATCATAAACAGCTTTTACATATTTGAGTCCATTATTCACTTTAGGACTGATCCGCATCACCCTGCCTCCCGGGCTCTGTTCCGTCATATCAATCCCGGCCGCATGACGGAAGATCCATTCCAATACAGCGCCGTAGGAATAATGATTCAGACTGTTCATCCCCGTGCTGGAGACATGTCCGCTCTCATCCAGTGAATTCCAACGCTCCCACACCGTCGTTGCTCCCAGCTTCACTTCATGGAGCCAGCCCGGGTATTCCTCATTCAGGAGCAGCCGGTATGCCGCGTCTGTCATTCCATGATCAGTTAGGACATTGCACAGAAGCGGGGTTCCTACAAATCCGGTATTTAATTTATTTTTATTGTCCCTGAGAAGCTTTTGCAGCATCTGCTTTGTCAGTTCTTCATTTTCAGACAGATGATATTTTAGTGCAAGGATAAGCCCTGTCTGCGTCTTCACCGCACATCTGCCGGTGGCAGTAAAATATTCTTCTTTCACGACCTGCCACTGACGGTCTGCGATTTTCTGATATTCCTGTCTCGTTTCTTCCAGTCCAAGCACTTCTGCTGCTTTTGCAACAGTCTGCGCACTTGCCGCGTAGTAGATGTCTGCAATATATGCTTCATCAGTCGCTCCATACACGCTGTTCGCGGCGGCGCCTGTACGGTCAAGAGCAAGCCAGTCCCCATAATGGAAAACCTGTCTCCATCCATGATGGTCCCCGTCAATTCTCCGTATATAATCGACCCACGCTTTCATGCTCTCAATCTGGTTTTCGAGTATTGTTTTGTCCCCGCTGAACAGATATACGTTCCAGGGAATGATACATGCGGCGTCTCCCCATGCGCAGGAACATTTTGTCGGTCCGAATGTGGGGACAATCTCCGGAACCATTCCGCCCGCCAGAAGCTGTTCCTGATACAGGTCGTATAAATATTTTCGGTAAAACGCATAGGTATCAGCCAGATAGCTTGCAGTCGCGGAAAATACCTGTGTATCTCCTGTCCAGCCCATCCTCTCATCTCTTTGGGGACAGTCTGTAGGCACATCCAGAAAGTTCCCTTTCATTCCCCATTCGATATTGGAGATTAATTTGTTCACAAGATCATTCCCTGTCTCGATTGCCCCGATGCTCTCATAATCACTGTAAAGAACAAGCGCCGTAAAATCCTCACACGAAAGGTCCCTAACCCCGGTCACTTTCACATATCGATAACCATAGTATGTAAAATGAGGCGTAATCACCTTTTCTGTACCATCAGAAACATAAATGTACTCCGAAAGTGCAGTTCTTAAATTCTCGTTGTAGAAACATCCGTCCTGAAGCACCTCGCCCGTCTGAATCCTGATAGTTGTCCCCGCCGGCTCATGCACCCGCAGCCGGAAGATCCCCGTGATCTCCTGCCCCAGATCAAATACCTCTTCTCCGGCAGGAGTATGGATCAGCTCTGCCGGCTTCATCTCCTCCTGTACCTTAACTGGAAGAGATAACCGTTCCATAAGCCGGCCTTTCGGAACCTTTGCGATCCGCGCAGGAGACTCCTCTACCGGCGGCAGCGTATCATCTCTTCTCTCACCGTCATAGATATTGGAAAACCACAAATTGCTTCTTGTAACTGACCAGGTTTCATCAGAACTGATCACATCTTTCGTTCCGTCTTTGTACTCTATGTGAATCTCCGCAATCAGCTTCCACTCGTCACCGTAATATGCTTCCCGCTCCGGATCATTGAAACCGAACCTGCCTTTATACCAACCGTTTCCGAGAAGAACAGACAGCACACCTCCTCGTTCTGCCTGTTCTGTGATGTCATACGTCTGATACTGGATCCACCGGTCATAATTATTGCAGTACGGAGTCAGATACTCTTCACCGATTTTCTTAGGATTTTCTTTATTTTCCCCAAGAAAATATGCCTCATACAATCCCAGGCCGCAAATGTACAGTCTTGCGCTTTTCACTTCTTTTGCCGGACGAATCCTCTTTGAGAAAATCGGATGCCGTTCCTGACTGCTGTCACAGGTAATCCACCTGCCCGTCCACGGTTCATCCATTTTGGCGGTCTCAAAGAACTGCGTGTCTGATTCGATCACTTCCTCTGCATCTGTTGTCACAATAACTTTCCAGTAATATCTTGTATACGGCTGCGGTTCAAATTCCACTCTTGCAGAGAGACTGTCCAGCTCTGCCTCCCCCGTGTCGTGACAGATATCTGTAAAGGTTTTGTTCTTGCTGATCACAATCCTTGCATGTTTCTGTTCCTGTCCTCTTCCGCCTTTCACTTTCCATGAAAATACCAACGGTTTCAGATAAAACCCTAAAGGGTTTGTGATATGATTTGTTTTTGCCGCATAAATCTTGCCCATAATTCTTCCTCATTTTCATGCTGATACTTTTTCATCCAATAATAAGCCAACCGTTCCTCCCACTACTGACACAGAGCATTTAACTCCACGATCATCTGCTCGATCGCTTCGCCCGGAATAACGCTTAAAAATGATTTCAGCGGCATCTGCGCAATAATTTCCGGAGTCACAAGCTGTACCTCCCCATCTTCTTTCTTAGGTTCTTCTCCCTGTGATATCCCCTCAAGATACTCCATCATTTTCCCTGCTGTCTTCGGGTGGTTCATCAATTCCCCCATTGTAGTGGTCATATCCACAGTGAACGGCAGCAGCACATCAGTAGTAAATGTAAGTTCTGCAGCCTCTCTGATCTCATCGCTGGCATGCCCGATCTGGATCTCATATGTACCTGACGGAGTGTACCAGTCGTGAATCTTTGTCTCGTAGTAAGCAAAATCTCTCGCGCAAAGTTCCATTGTAACCGTCTTCTTCTCACCCGGATTCAGAAATACTTTCGCAAACCCTTTTAGTTCTTTCACTGCTCTTGGCACCGTGCTGTCCTTGTCACTGACATAGAGTTGAACCACTTCACTTCCTGCCCTCTTCCCTGTATTCTCCACATCAATGCTCACCTTCAGAATATCTCCATCTTTCATTTCCGCAGAAGAGAGTTTCATATTGCTGTAGCTGAATTCCGTATATGACAGTCCATGGCCGAATGCCCAGCGCACCGGTACTTTCTTCGCATCATAGTAACGGTATCCGACAAAGATATCTTCTCCATAGAGAACAGTCCTGCCGTCTCCAGGGAAATTCAGGTAACTCGGGTTGTCTTCCAGACGATATGGGAACGTCTCCGCCAGACGTCCTCCTGGATTTGCCTCCCCAAATAACAGCCGGTCGCTGGCCTCCCCAATGCCTTCTCCTCCCAGATACATCTCCAGAATGGCATTTACAGACTCCGCCCATGGAGTTTCTACGGGACTTCCGTTATGAAGAACCACTACCACATTTTTCTGTATCTCAGCCACAGCCTCTATAAGGCGATTCTGACACTTTGGCAGTTCCATGGATGTTCTGTCATATCCTTCCGACTCAAAGCTGTCCGGCAGTCCGGCAAAGATTACAACTACATCTGCGCCCGCTGCCGCTTCACACGCCTGTTTCAGATCCTCTTCTGTCATCTCGTCACGCTCTGACGAGAAGCCTTTCACGTACTCCACTGCCCTGCCTTTTCTCACCGCAGTTTCCAGAGCCGACACTACGCTGTCCGTATTGATGTGACTCGATCCCCCGCCCTGGTATCGCGGTTTCTTTGCAAATTCCCCGATATAGACTACTTTCTGTTCTTTTTTCAGCGGCAGCACTCCCCTGTTTTCCAGAAGTACGGCGCACTCTGTTTCGATATCTGCCGCTGCTTTGTGATCCTTTTCCCTGTCAAATACAGTCTCCGCTTTCCTGTTATCTGTGTAGGAGAAGACTACTTTCAGTATGCGTTCCACCGTTCTGTCAAGAATTTCTTCCTCCAGTTCTCCATTCTCCACTGCCTGAATAATCTTTCTTGTATTATATCCTCCTGATCCCGGCATCTCCAAGTCAAGACCGGCTTTCAGTCCTTTCACCCGGTCATTTACAGCTCCCCAGTCACTGACCACATATCCTTCAAATCCCCACTCATCCCGCAGGATATCTGTCAGAAGCTTCTTATTCTCTGAAGAAAATACTCCGTTGATCTTATTGTAGCTGCACATCACAGTCTTTGGCTGCGCTTTCTTCACCGCCTCCTCAAAAGCCGGCAGATAAATTTCCCGGAAAGCCCGTTCCGATACTTCCGACGATATCTGCATACGGTCTGTTTCCTGATTATTCGCGGCGAAGTGTTTCATACTGGTTCCGATGCCTTTCGACTGTACGCCCCGGATATATGCTGACGCCATCTTTCCTGTCAGATATGGATCTTCGGACATATATTCAAAATTCCTTCCGCAGAGAGGACTGCGTTTGATATTAACTGCAGGGCCGAGGAGCATGCCCACGTTCTCAGCCTGACACTCGTCCCCAAGGATCTGTCCCATACATTCCATCAGTTCCACGTCAAAGCTGGATGCCGTGGCGCAGGCTGCCGGAAAGCAGACTGCATTCACACTTTTATTCAGGCCGAGATGATCTGCCGCGCCTTCCTGTTTGCGCAAGCCGTGCGGGCCGTCTGTCATCATAACGGAAGGAATCCCTAACCTTTCGATTCCCATCGTGTTCCAGAAATCCGCTCCCGAACATAGTCCTGCTTTTTCCTCCAGTGTCATCTGTCTGATCAATTCTTTCAGGTTTCTGCTCATTATGAAATCCTCCTTAAATAAATTCTTATCTGTTCCTATCTGTGGGCTTCCCAGAAGATGACTGCTTCCTGAAGCCAGTTTTTCACTTTTGTTTCATTTCCTATTCCAAATCCATGTCCCAGTCCGTCAACGATTCTGACCGACACATTTTCTTTGCCCAGTACCTTCTCTAATTCCGGCAGTTTATCTTCCACATTTGCAAAACCGAACTCATCATCCCGCCCTACGATAGAAAATACCGCCAGTCCCTTGTCCTCCTGCAAAGCTTTGATATTCCAGTCCAGACCATACATAGGGAAGATCACCTTCGGTCTTGGCAGATGATTCTTGTGGCAGCAGTCCTCATAATTGGCAAATGAATACGCCGTGGTCATAAGTCCTCCTGCTGAAAAACCAAAGATGGCATAATCATCCATGTTTACAGAAAACTGTTTTTGATGCTCCGTCAGATATCGAATCACTTGTGTCAGTTCCCTCGCGGCAGCCTGTCCCTGCTTTACCTGTTCTGTCTCACCCAGCTGTCTGCCGACCGGATAACTTACGACGAAAACAGAATATCCCATTTTATGCAGCTTCATCGCCACAGGATACCCCTCGCAATCAGTTACATTACTGATAAATCCGCCTCCCGGAACTACAATGGCAAGTGGTTTTCCCTGTTGTCCCTGATAAAACATTCCCGTCAGATGTGACCTGTACGGATGACCCTTCACTGCTTCCGCAGGATACAGATCCGACACCAGCCTTGCCTGACCTTTCTCAACAAGTCCGGTTAGATAATTGAAAGATTCCAAGGCTGCATCCAATTGTTCCTCACGGCCCGGCGCCTTTAAAAAATCCTTATACTTTACAGGCGCAATAGCTTTCAGCACGTTGTCCTCCACATTGAAAAACATATGTTTAAAACCGCCGAATACCGGATGCTGCATGAAAAATCCAACTTTGTCCTCCCCCGTTCCCGGACGGAAATGTCCGTTTTCATCGTAATAGCTGCTTTCCTTTATTTTTGGAAATCCGCAGATGCCAAGAAGTGCCGGCAAAAACATGGCACTTTTTTTATAGACATATAATGTCGCACCGATTACAAATAATAAAACAATCACCACTACTGCAAAAAATATCTTCATCCTAACCTATGCCTCCTTTTCTTACTGACATCTTACTTTATACAGACTAAAATTACATCAACGAAACATAAGTGATTTACCGACCAAACTTAATAAATATCCGAGATTACTCTGTACACCTTTGCCCCCAATATGGTATATTTTAGACAGGTTAAATAAACTGCTGATGACTATAATCACAGTTCATTCATATCTCGAAAAGGAGAGATTATATATGATGACATTATCTGCATTGAATCAATTTCTGAAGCAGCACACTACCGAAGAAACCCAGCGTCTGAATGGTGTAAAGAAAGATTATTCACAATTTCCTGTTGCCAGAGGTAAGTTTGATACACCCTGTTACCGTTTTGATACGAACCTTGAAGATCTGCGTTCTTTATTTCTTTCAAAGAAAGTTCTTCCGAGTTATTACAACTTCGCTGTTGTAAAACAAGATCGTTTTGAAAACGTACCTCTGCATATCCATGAGTGGCTGGAATTGAGTTATATTTATTCTGGCGCCTGCACAATGACGATAAATAAGACTACATTCAGGCTAAAAGCCGGGCAGATGGTTCTGATCAGCCAGAATGCACCTCATTCTGTCAAAAGATGTTCAGAAAATGATATTATCATCAATTTTCTGCTGACGCGCGAATATCTGAACGGTACTTTTTTTGAACGCCTGTCTCAGGATAATTACCTTACACACTTTTTCATTGAGGCTCTGAACACCACGATGCAGGAAAGCAGGTATATTGTCTTTTCCCCGGAACAAAAACAAAACCGGCTGGCAGATCTTACCAACCAGTTTCTCTGTGAATTTTATTCTCCGTCCGTAACATCCGGGCCTTTTTTAGACAGTCTTTTTACACTGATCACCTGTGAGATGATTAATCTTTTCCAGCACGGTATGGTTCTGGATCACTCCTCAGTGGATCAGATTTATACCATACTCCGATATATCGAAACAAACTTTGCGGACTGTACCCTTTCTTCTACAGCTGAGTTTTTTAATATGCACCCAAACTATCTCTCTGCCTATATCCGCCAGCATACCGGAATCACTTACAAAGAGCTGGTCCAGACACAGCGGCTTTCTCAGGCGGCAAAACTGTTAAGGAGCACCGCACTTTCCACAAATGATATCAGCCTTGCCGTCGGATATCAGAATACCAGCTTTTTCTTTCAGCTGTTCCGCAAGAAATACGGATGTACGCCTATGGAATATCGAAACATGCTTCATGCTTCTGATACGCCAAATATGTGATATGTACATTATTTGTCATATAGAAACTTTTCCGGTAAAGTTACTTTAAAATCTTTCGCCAAATCTCTGAAATTCTGAGGTGAGATTGTCTGTCTTTTATCCGGTCTCATGGACAGCATCTTTACAAGGATTTCCGCGGATTTCTCTACGGTGTGCATTAATCCGAATGTAAGATCAAAGTCTTCCCCTGAGCAGAACATGCCGTGATGCGCCCAGATTGCCACATCATATTCTTTCATCAGGGCACTTGTCGCCACTGCGATCTCACGGCCGCCCGGCACCATCCATCCTACTACACCGATTCCGGAAGGAAATACAACCGGGCACTCGGTCGCCATCTCCCAGAGTTCTCTAGTAAATACTTTATCCTCCAACGGCAGTACAAATGTCAGTGCGATCACATTCGTGGTATGTGCATGATAAACATTGGTAACGCCTTTTTTCACTTCATGGTTCATCAGGTGACTCGGCAGCTCACTGGTCGGTCTGCCTCCGTTTACCAGACCCCAAAGGATGCGGTAATTCTCTCCTTTTTCATCCAATTCGATGATATTTTGCATAGACTACCACTTCGAAGATGCAAAATTGTCACTATGTAGTTACACAGATGCTATCAGATTCACTAATAGCATCGCCTTACTTTATCGCCCTCTATTCCTGCTAATCGGAATTACGTCCCCAAAATACTTACTATCCTTCACCGCTACAAGTTCCACCTCAACACACTTCTGCTGCCATTCCTTACAAGCCTCTTCATACCTTTGCCTCTCCTCACGAACCATGAATAGCTCGGTATAAAACTCCGAAGCATTTGCATAGTCTGCATCCTGAAGCACATTTGAAAGCTCTGATTTCATCCTCCCTGCTTTTCTATCCAATACAGCAATCTGCTCCTGCAACTCTTTCTTTCACTTCTAATGCCAATGTGAGTGGACATATAGGTGTCCGTTTACGAACCCACCGCCGTATCCGGCGTGATAGCCCCCTGCAAGGGCGAAATACACAGAGTACAAAACGAAGTTTTGTGCGATGGGTGTATTTCGCTCTGCGAGGCTTAGCCCTCGCATAAATGCACGAGGGCTGGTTAAAAAATCTATCCTCAGCGCAAAAAGGAAAAAGCCACATACCTTCGCAAAGATACATGGCTTCAATTACGCTGATAACTGTATTTAATTGGCTACAATTCGTGCCGTATCCGGCACCACTTTTTTCTTCTAAAATTGAGGCTACAATTCCTTCCATAAATGATGCCATAACACTTCCATTTATAAATGTTTTGTAGCCTTCTGCTGTCATTCCCCGCAAAAACTGAAATCCAGCAACTCATTGATATCAGGATCCATCTGATACTTCTTCACATCCTCCTCTGTGTAATCCATATTCCCAGAAGCACCCTTATCGTCAGGCACAGGTTGTTCCTGTCCAACCGCCTGAATAGGCATTTCTGTATGCCCTGATGATTGCATAAGCGCTGAGTTCTTTGCGGTGGTGATATCATATCCAAGAAATCTTGCTTTATCTTGACTATGTGTTATCTTGGTCTTTTTTTCGGACATCTCAAGATGCAGAGTATCCTCGAGAAATACTCTGAATTTTTCCTTGATTTCAGATGCATCCTCAAATGAACCTATGGCTAGCTTGCATTGATTATCACGCAGATTGCAGACAGCAAAATACTAATCTGCCAATACATCACCGTAACATCTTCCCTTCGGTGCGGAGATGGTTAGCTCTAGCCTCTGACTTTCCTTCAAGCAGTTTAGCTTTCATCCTCATATAGTACCTTTCACCTCGACACTCAGTCGCAACTTGGAAGCTTTGTTGACTTGTGCCTTTACAAACGTGCTGTTGTCCCCTTTATGTTTCCATTCAAGGTTAGTTGTTGGCGATAAGACTGTGTTCTTCACACTTGATAATTTTTCTTATTGTTTTCTCAAAACAAAATCATAATGACCCACGTCGCTTGGGTGTCCACCCCAAACGCCTTACGGGCGCACAGAATCTACCATCGCCACTATCGCCTGATCATCATCCAATTCTCTTATAACTGCCGGAACCTCCGCAAGACCAGCCCAGCCGGCATCTGCCTTTCGTCTGTGTCCTGCAATCACTTCATAACCTTCTCCGTCAGGATTCGGTCTTACAAGCAAAGGTACAATCACACCCTCATCTTCAATACTTTTCATAAGGGCACACAGCTCTATGTCCTGCTGCACATGAAAAGGATGGTTCTTAAAGTCCTTTAACTCGCTTATTCTGATACTCTTTATCTCTTCCATTACAACCTCCGTTCTTCCGGTAGAATAACTTCTACTCAGTTACGTCAATGTTATCTGCAAACAGAAAAAGACCGCTCATCTCCAATTACTTGAAAATGAACGGTCTTTCACGCTTCGTATTCTATTGAATAACTTCAAAATATTAATTGTACTTTTATGTGTTTCCACACCCCACATCCAATACGACTGAGACATTCACACCGTCTGAAATTGCTTTTTTGTAGGTTTTTCTATCACTCTGTGAGAACATCATATGTCGCTCAAAGTGCCGGAAGTCGAGAAGTTTTACAAACTTCCCGACTCGCGGGCAGTCGTCGAATTCCGCATAAACACTGGCTTTACAGCCAGTTATTTCTTCGGAACTCTCCTCGTTGCCTTCGCGCAAATCAAGGATTCTTACATATCGACCCGATGTAGTGCAACCACGCACTCATCTGTACTCTCGTTGTCCCAATCCACGCCTAATACATTTCTGCCATTCATATATATAGGAAATTTAAACCGGAGACCTTTTAATATTCTGCCATCCTTTTGCTCTTCCTCATAGATAAACACATCCGACAGGAAGCTCTTCAAAAATGTCTTCTTTTCCAGATCTGTAAATTTATCATACAGCTTATCAAAGAATAAAAGGAACTGGTAAACATTATCTTCTGAGATTTTGTCCTGCCTGATATTATATAGTCTTGTTTCGACTTCTTCCATGGCATCCTCAATATCAGTGATTTCATCATATAGCTTGTCCAAACGTTCCTGCATGTCATTATATTTTTTGTCATAATTCTTATCGGATACAGATAAATGATCCATCTGGTCAGCAAGCCTGTTTTTTGCCCCGGTTGTCTGGCTCAGTCTATCTTTTAATCCATCATATTCCTTGTCAAGCTCCGAAGTATCAATGCTGCTTCCTATCTGCTTACGGATTTCCTGCTCAAACTTTGGGTTCTTTACAAATTTACGGATAATTTCCTCAACTGCCGCATTGATTCTGTCCTCATTCCACTGTCTTTTATAAGTACAGCGGTGTCCGTCCACAAGCTTCCTGTGTTTGCAGGCATAATAGAAATAATCCTTGTAATAGCCTCCGTCCGGATGCTTCTTACGATTCACATTGCCATACATACCGCTTCCACATACAGGGCACTTAATAATCCCTGATAAAATATGTTCATGCTCAAGACTATGTGTTTTTACCTGTAAAACACCTGTCTCCTGCCGCTTTCTGTGTGCCTGGTTCCACATTTCTTCTGATATAATTGCCTCATGGACTCCATCACTTAGCAAGTAATCCTTTTGTTTTACGATATGATATTCATTCCTTGTTCCCGGAATCTTCTCATTTTTTCTTCTGCCAAATGCAAGCTTACCGCAATATATCGGATTGTCCAGCACACCCTTGACGAATGATGTAGAAAAACCTTCAATTGTGTTATTCTGGCGAAGCTTTTTCTTATAACCACTGTTATTTAAAAATGCAGCTATCGCAGCCATTCCCATCGTTGTATTGACGAATTTATCATATATAATACGGATAATCTCTGCTTCATCTTCTGCAATGATAAGTTCACCATTTACCAGCTGATAGCCATATGGCGCAAATCCGCCGTTCCATCTGCCTTCTCTCGCTTTCTGTCTGCGGCCTTCCATTGTCTGGACAAGGATATTCTCACGTTCTATCTCTGCAACCGCAGATAACACAGATATCATCAGCTTCCCGACATCCTTAGAGCTGTCAATCCCATCCTCTACACAGATAAGATTAACTCCATAATCCTGCATTTTCTGCAATGACGATAAAACATCTGCAGCATTTCTTCCAAATCGTGACAGCTTAAATACCAGCACATAATCAACATTGTCTTTGCCACTTTCTACATCCGCAAGCATCTGCTTAAACTGTGGTCTGCCTTCCACACTTTTGCCAGATTTACCCTCATCAGAATATTCCCCGACGATAGACATTTCCTGATACTCTGCGTATTTTCTAAGCTTGTCCTTCTGTGCATCAAGACTGTAACCATCTACCTGCATGGAAGTGGAAACTCTTGTATATATGTAACATTTCTGCTGTTTTTTCATCAGATGTTATCTCCTTTTTACTTCCTTGGAAACCTCTTTAATGCTTTCAAGATATGCTTTTTCGACTGGTGTCAAAGTAATCTCCTGATATTTTCTGTATTCTGACTTTGCTTTCTCCAACGCCTGTTTATGACTTACAGAACCGGAACCAGTTAAAAGCTTTCTGTTTCCTGATGACAAAACACTATCCAATTGCTTTACATAATCATCCATGTACATAGGTTTATGTTCAATTGCATTAATTTCTGCCAAATCAAAATAACCAGATACAAGATTATTTAATACTTTTAGTTCACTCTCATCCAGATAATTTTTTGCAATTCCTATATCTTTTAGTGCTGGTAATTCACCTGAAAATGAAGTAAGTCCCATAAATGGTTTTTGTGCATCAGCACGTTGATATATAACCTCTGCCGCAGTATGACCATGTGCTGCATAGTGAAGTTTATTCTGAACAATTTTAAAGAATCTAACAGACTCTTCGCTATGAGGATTGTAATCTACACTCGTAGCATACAAATCAAGAACCTGGCGATACAATACCTTTTCTGAAGATCTTATATCCCTGATTCTGTCAAGTAACTCTTTCCAGTAATTTCCTCCACCATTTCCTTTCAAACGCTCGTCATCTATCGTAAATCCCTTAATCATATATTCTTTTAGCCGCTTTGTTGCCCACTGCCTGAATCTTGTTGCAATCACTGATTTAATACGGTATCCAAGAGAGATAATCATATCTAAATTGTAATAAGTAACATTATATGTTTTTCCATCATCTGCAGTTGTTCGGAATTTCCGAACAACTGAATCCTTATCCAGCTCCCCTTCTTCGAATATATGCTTTATATGTTCACTTATATTTGATTTACTGCATTGATATAATTCAGTAAGCTGCTGTTGTGTCAGCCACACTGTATCATCTTCTATTTTAACTTCTATATTTGTCTGCCCATCATCAGTCTGATATATAAGTATTTCCCCATATTCATCGGTTCCAATTTTATCTGCCATAAGCACCTCTCCAATCCATTGCTTCTTAGTTATGAAATGTGAACGCATGCGTTCGCTATTGTCCCAACTAAATTTTATCATCATTCCAACCTCTGTTCAACCAAAACTTTTTCCAAGATGAAAGAATAAAACAAAAAGACTCCACTCTTATGAATGAAGTCCCGTAATATATGTATACATCCCGTAGCATATTATCTACAGGATGCCAGCTGCCTATGCAGCCTTTTTGTCCAGAAGCTGTTTTATCCCACCTAAGTAATAACAGAACCGGTCAAATTGTTTCTGCCTGCTTACTTTCTCGTCATCAATTGAATCCTTGATCATCATACACACCTCTACTTCTTCTTTTATCTCTGGTGCATATTTAATAATCATGTCTGCAAGAAAGCTACAGCAGCGTTCAAAATCCTTGTTCATTGCCAAGCCTCCTTAAAATATTATCTTGTGAATAATTCACAGAACATATTTTATCTCAAGACTTACTAAAATGGAATAGATTTTACTGAATGGTAGTTTTCAAATATTTCTATCTATCACAAATCAATTCTTTCAAGGCACATATCCTGCGATATAGCCAGAGTCTTCTATGTCTTTTCCTGCTTAAACAATATTCCTTCTTATATATCAGTCCCCAGCGACGGCTAGATACGCATTAGAGAGGTCTACATCCAAATGCCGTTCTAGCAAGGGATTTTTCCCTTGAACCCTTTGTTTATTATATGTGGGGGCGCTTTTTGCCCCCATTTTATCATTTTGGTGGCGCTTTCCGCCCCCACTTTATGATTTTGACGGCGCTTTTTGCTCCCACTTTTTATGTTCTGATTTCATTGTAATCTTGTTTAGATTCCAGATTTTAAAAAACGGGGGCGCAAAATGGAGCCATTTTTGAATTCCGGGGGCGCTTTTCGCCCCCAAATAGTGAAAGTGGGGGCACTTTCTGCCCCCACTCAGGAAATATTGCTAAAATACAGTTTAGATTTACCATACATACAAATCTGGAAGTTATCATACCACCTTTATTATCTTCTCTACATCTTTTTTTCTTGATATCCATATGACTTTATCATCATATCTATCTAAAATACTTCTTATTTCTTTCAGATTTTTATTTTGAAAAGTTTCAGTCCATTTCAAAAGGTTATAGACCGATTTCAAAGTTTCTCTTTTTCCTTTTTGTATTCCCAATTTTCTTTTTATAGAGCGCATAATAATTCTACTTTTATATAAATAACCAGGCATATCTAAAACATATATTTTATCAGCTTCATCAAAACTTTGCTGTACCCAGGCATAATATACCCCCTCAATTATCCACTCATCATTATTATATAATATTTCTTGTAATAACGCTTTTCGTTCATCAAGCGTTCTCTTTTTGCCATATTCTTTGGCGTTATTATCCCATTGAATATCATCTAAGTCGAAATAGGAAATATTATACTTTTTTGAAAGTACATTTGCTAAATAGGTTTTTCCAGAACCACTGCAACCAATAATATGTATTTTCATAAGTCAGTATTTTCCTTTATCAAACTCCTTTTATTTCTGCTGAATCATCTTAAAATGCTCCAATGCCTCCACAATTGCTCTCTCTTTATCTTCCGGACACTGTGGTTGCCTACTGTCTTCATTTTTAGGTAAATTATAATTCTTTCCAACCTCAATTCCACATTTTCTCTTTACCTGTGAAATATACAGATTGGAAACTTTCATGCCGGCATTATGTTCAGACACATACTTCTTTATCTCATCATATGTTGCCTTAGTCTCTGCAGATGTTATATCCACATCATCAAGTTCAATTGTGACATTAATGTAATCATCCGGCTTTTGTTTCAGTTGGGACAAAAGAACAACTGTCTCCACATGGCACGTCATCGGGAATTGGTCAACCCCTCGGACTTTCTTTACTTCATACCCCAGCTCCCCAAGCACCTTCACATCTCGTGCCAGCGTTGCGGAATCGCAGGATACATACACGATGCGGTCCGGCTGCATGCTGGCCATGGTGTGGAGGAGGTTTTCTTCGCAGCCTTTTCTCGGCGGATCGACGACGATGACGTCCGCGTGGGCGTGTTCGCCCGGGTGGTCTTTGGCGTACTGTTCGTAGTAGGCCGGAAGAATCTCTTCCGATTTTCCAACGAAAAATTCAGCGTTTTCGATCTCGTTAATTTTCGCATTGTTCTTCGCATCCGCGATTGCCTCCGGGACGATTTCGACGCCGTAGACTTTTTTGGCTTTCTGCGCGAGGAACAGGGAAATCGTTCCGATGCCGCAGTAGAGATCCCAGACCGTCTCATTTCCGGTGAGGCCTGCGTATTCCAGGGCAAGACCGTACAGCTTTTCCGTCTGCGCCGGGTTGACCTGGTAGAAGGACAGCGGGGAGATCCGATATTTTACGGTTCCAATATAGTCGGTGATATACCCCTGTCCCCACAGGCAGCGGATTTCTTTTCCCATGATCACATTGGTCCGCTCACGGTTTGCGCTTAGGGTAATGCTTGTCATGTCTTCGAGTTCTGTCAGCGATTTGATGAGTTTCTCCTCGGCCGGCAGTTTCTTTCCGTTCACAACGAGACAGACCATAATCTCTTTCGTCATAAATCCAAACCGGATCAGCACATGGCGCACCAGGCCTTTGCCGGTCTCCTCGTTGTATGCCGGAACGCCGTTCTCCTCCATCCAGGCAAGAATGCGATTCAGAATCTCCTCGTTCTGCTCCACGCCGAGATAACAGTTCCGGTTTTCCATGATCTGATGCGTTCTTCCCGCATAAAATCCCGTAATCAGCTTTCCATTTCTATCCTGCCCGATCGGAAACTGGGCTTTGTTTCGATAGCGGAACGGATTTTCCATCCCCACGATCGGCTCCATCGGGATCTCCGTCATGCCGCCGATGCGCTGGAGATTTCCGGCGATTTTCTTCTCCTTAAAGCGAAGCTGCTCCGCATAGTCGAGCATCTGCAACTGGCATCCGCCGCACGGACGTGCAACCGGGCAGACCGGCTCGACGCGGTGTGCGGACGGCTCGATCAGGCGCATCAGGCGCGCGTAGCCGTAATTTTTCTTTGCTTTGATCACTTTTACCTCGGCAAGATCGCCGATGACGGTGTCCTTGACAAAGAGGGTATAGCCCTCGCATTTGCCTATACCCTCTCCGTCGTGTCCCATATCTTCAATTTTCACCGTCAGTACATCATTTTTCTGATAGCTCATGAAAAGTCTCCTGTTCTGCGGATGTTGGACTCAAAGAACCGGTTGTAGCCAAGCCACTCATTGCCGGCCGGCGCTGCGTCAAACAGCTCGGTCAGGGTTTCCATTTTGGCATCGGCATTGTCCGCCAGGTTCAGCGCTACCGCCTCTACCATTGCCGGTTTTTTCGGGGAACCGTATTCCAGCTCGCCGTGGTGTGCCAGAATGCAGTGCTTTAACTGATTCTCGAGTTCCTGTGGGAAACCGTCGATCTTCTGCGCCGCATCGTGTACCATCTCCGCACCGATCATAATGTGGCCGAGCAGCTGTCCGTCATTGGTGTAATCGTTCTGCGGGAATAGGGAGAGTTCTTTCGTCTTTCCGATATCGTGCAGAATCGCTGCCGTAATCAGCAGATCGCGGTTCAGAATCGGATACGATTTTACCATAAAATCGCAGAAACGGGTGACACTTAACGTATGCTCTAAAAGGCCGCCGACGAATCCGTGATGCACGCTTTTTGCTGCAGAGCTCATGCGGAACCGTTTTGCGGTCTCCTGATCCTGGATAAAATAATACGTCAGCAGTTCGGAGAGATACTGATTTTTCACCGTTCCGATCCAGGAGAGCAGCTCCTGATACATCGTATTGATGTCGTAACGGCTCGTCGGCAGATAGTCCGCCGGATTATATTCGCCCTCTTCCGCTTTTCTTGCATTTTTAATGGAAACCTGAAGTGCCCCATTGAAACTGGAAACATCTCCCATAATATCTACATAATCCAGTGCTTCAAATTCACGGATTCCCATAGAATTCGGATCCCAGATTTTCGCATCGATCGTACCGGTTTTATCCTGTAAGATCACGTTTTCGTACTGTTTTCCGTTTTTGGTAACAGCCGACTGTTTATGTTTGCAGAGATAAATTCCGGAAATGCGGTTTCCTTCCCGGAGTTCGTTGATATACTTCATAAAAATAAATCCTCTTTTTCTAAGATAAATGCGGACACAGTGTTCCGTTTTTGTTTCTATGATGCCGTTTTTATGATGCAAAGCCTGTGCTCCTGCATGCCTTACCAATTCTACCAGATTTTCCTGCAGAATGCACGTATTTTTTCATCCGCCAGTGGAAAACCATTCGAAAAGAAAAGCTTCCGGAAGCCCCACCGGCTAAAACCGGCTTTTTCTGCTCCCGAAAGCCTCTGTTTTTTATACTTCCCCCATCGTCACATCAAACGTCATCTCCGCATACCCTTCGGCGCCTTTCCGCATCGCCGTCACGGTAACCACGTCTCCTGTGCTGTATTTGCCAAGCTGTTCATGGTACTGTTTGATCGTCTCAACCTTGTGCTCCCCGAGCTTTACAATCACATCGTACTCTTTCATGCCCGCCATCATCGCCGGAGAATCGTCTGCGACGCGGCTGATGAGAACGCCTTTTGGAATGCCGGTTTTATCGGAAAGTTCTTCTGTGACATCCTGTCCGCGGATGCCGATATACGCGCAGCTCACGTTGTTGGAAAGATTTTCGATCAGCTTTTTGATCTGGGAAATCGCAATGCCCGTCACCACGTTGTTTCCCTTGGCACTGTAACTCTGCGCAATAATGCCGACGATTTCGCCGTCAAGATTTACCAGAATGCCGCTGCCGTCCGTGCTGCCGAGGATGTCGGTGGTCAGCAGATTGTACTCATTGTCCAGCGCGGAAATCTTGTTTGTAACCGAAGTCACCACACCGTACGCAATCGAATCGCTGTAGCCGACCGGGCTTCCGACAGCCACGACCGGGTCACCCTGGCTGACGAGATACGAACTGCCGAGCGGCGCAACCGCAAGACCGTCCCGTGTTTCCTCATCCAGCTTCGATTCATCCACCTTCACAATCGTAAGGCCGGTGCTCGGATCGTGGCGCTGGTATGTGGCATCCACCATCGTCTCGTCCCAGAAGGTGACCTGAATCCGCTCCACATTTTCCACGATGCGGTATTCCGTCAGAATAAAGAGATCCTGCCCGTTGTCCGCAACAATCAGACCGGAAATCTGCTGCTGGTTTTCATAGTTCTGGTTAAAATAGTCCATCTGATTGGTAATGCCGATGACGGTAACCAGCGCTCGTTTTGGTTTTTCCGTTACTTCCAGCATATCCTGGTAGAGCGCTTCATAATTTTTCAGGCTGCTGTCCTTTTCCTCCGCATCCGTTTCCCCATCGACACTGGAAACCTCGCTGCCCTCCTCCGGCTCTTCGGAAGTGCTGCTTTCCGTTCCCTCTGTGCTTTCTGAAACCGTACTTTCGGATACACTGCTTTCTGAAGTACTGCTATCCACTGTAGAACTGCTGATTTCCGAACCGGAGCCGCTGCTGTCTACCGACGCACTCGCCGAAGATGCGGTAATTGTCTCATCCGGCTCCTGTCCGCTGTTTGGATCCTCATCTCCCGGGATATCCACTTTCGCCGGCAGCTCTTCCCTGGTAACTGCTTCTGCAATCTTTGGCTCTGTCACCGCAAATACCGCGGCCGCAACCAGACCGCCAAGCGCCGCAAGTGCCAGCCATCCGGCAATCAGAAGAACAATCTTTTTCCAGTCGGGCGGCTGCTTTTTGATGCTCTCTTTCATGAATTTGTAAGGTTTTGGGTCATTTTCCATACATTTCTTTCTCCATACATCTGTATTCCATACCGAACTGCTCTGCGCATATGCGCTTCCGCAATCTTCACATATATAAAAAACTTTACCAGATAGATATGAACATTTTATGAAGACTGTTACATTTTTTTCTCATTTGCGCAACATCCTGCATTTTCTCGTTCTTGGGGTTTCTTTCTTTTCTTTTTTAAGGTATAATTGGGGGAGTGGAAAAACCTGTGACCCACATTCCACCTGCGCTCTGTGCTTTCCCGTACAGACGCCAGATCAGATCCGGGCGGTATGTGATAAAAAATACCGCATTATCTGTAAACGATGATGAATTATTAATACGAAAAGGTAAGTATCATGAATCAGAAAGCATTAAAAACGCTCGAATACGACAAAATTATCGAACAACTGGCTTCGTATGCCAGTTCTCCGCTGGGCCGGAAGAAATGTCTGAAGCTCGTTCCTTCTTCTTCCCTCTCCCAGATTACGCGGATGCAGCACGAGACACACGACGCGCTCACCCGGCTCTTTAAAAAAGGCCACATTTCCTTTGGTGATGCCAAAGATATCCGCGGCGCATTAAAGCGTCTCGAAATCGGCAGCTCCATGAACATCACGGAGCTTCTGCAGACCGCCGCACTTCTGGAAAACACGGCACGCGTCAAAGCGTACGGCCGCCGCGAAAATGCGGACCAGACGCCGGACAGCCTCGAAGATCTCTTCGAAACACTGGAGCCTCTGACGCTGCTTTCCACGGAAATCCGCCGCTGTATTCTCTCCGAGGATGAAATCAGCGATGATGCAAGCCCGAATCTACGCCGCATCCGTCGTTCCATCAAATCGTGTGAGGAAAAAATCCACAGCCAGTTAATCTCGCTCGTCAACGGTTCCTACCGCACGTATCTGCAGGATGCCGTCATCACGATGCGCGACGGCCGCTACTGTATCCCGATCAAATCCGAGTACAAAGGCCAGGTTCCTGGCATGGTACATGACCAGTCCTCGACCGGTTCCACCTTCTTTGTCGAGCCGATGGCCGTTGTCAAACTGAACAACGATATCCGTGAGCTGGAAATTGAAGAAGCAAAAGAAATCGAGGTCATCCTCTCTACGTTGAGTGCCCAGGCAGACCTGCACCGCGATGAGATCCGTTACGACCTCGAAAACATGGTAGAGCTTGACTTCATCTTCGCGCGCGCCGCTCTTGCAATGGAGCAGAACGCCAATGAGCCGATCTTCAACACCGAAGGTAAAATCCACCTGCGCAAGGCACGCCACCCGCTGATCAATGCGAAAAAAGTCGTTCCGATTGATCTGTCGCTCGGCGAAGATTTCGACCTTCTGATCGTCACAGGACCGAATACCGGCGGTAAAACGGTTTCCTTAAAGACGGTCGGACTCTTAACACTGATGGGCCAGTCCGGACTTCACATTCCGGCACTCGACCGCTCCTCCCTTTCCGTTTTCGACGAGGTTTACGCCGATATCGGTGATGAGCAGAGCATCGAGCAGTCGTTGAGTACCTTCTCCTCCCACATGACGAATGTGGTTTCCTTCCTCGACAAGGCAGACCGCAATTCCCTCGTCCTGTTCGATGAGCTCGGCGCCGGTACCGACCCGACAGAGGGCGCGGCGCTTGCCATCGCGATCCTCTCTACGCTCCACGAGCGCGGCATCCGCACCATGGCAACGACACACTACAGTGAACTGAAAATCTATGCCTTATCCACACCGGGCGTGGAGAATGCCTGCTGTGAATTCGATGTCGAGACTTTAAGCCCGACATACCGCCTGCTCGTCGGCGTTCCTGGAAAGAGTAATGCGTTTGCGATTTCCAGCAAACTCGGCCTGCCGGACTACATCATCAACAAGGCAAAAGACGAAATCAGCGAGCAGGATGAATCGTTTGAGGACGTTCTGACCACTCTCGAGCAGAACCGAATCACGCTGGAACGCGAAAAAGAAGAGCTTGCCCGCACCCGCGCGGAAGTCGAATCTCTGAAGCAGAGCCTTGCCAAGAATCAGGAACAGATCGACGCAAGAAAAGAAAAGATGATCTCCAATGCAACCGAGGAGGCACAGAGAATTCTCCGCGAGGCGAAGGAATACGCCGACCAGACGATGCGCGATTTCCAGAAATTTGGAAAAGAGAATGTTTCCGTCCGCGAAATGGAGCAGAAACGTACCGCTCTGCGTGAAAAGATGAACAAGCTCGATAAGAAAAAGACGAAGGAAGTACCGAAGCGCACCGGAAATCTCCGCCCGCAGGATCTTCATCTCGGCGATGCCGTCAAAGTCTTAAGCATGAATCTCAAAGGTACTGTCAGCACCCGCCCAGATTCAAAGGGAAATCTCTTCGTCCAGATGGGTATCATGCGGACCAAAGTGCATATCTCCGACCTTGTGCTGATCGACGAGGCTGTCATCACCGGCCCGTCCATCTCCCGCACAAGCAGCGGAAAATCGAAGCTTTCCAAGGCTGCCACGATTTCTACCGAGATCAATCTGCTCGGAAAAACGGTGGATGAAGCGGTTGCCGAACTCGACAAATATCTCGATGACGCTTATCTCTCCCATCTGCCGAGTGTCCGCGTTGTCCACGGAAAAGGAACGGGCGCACTGCGGAAAGGCATTCACAATTATCTGCGCCGCCAGAAACACGTAGCGGACTTCCATTTAGCGGAATTCGGCGAGGGCGATGCCGGCGTTACGATTGTTACGTTTAAGAAATAAAAACTCAGGAAAATATGGGACGGAACGCATACTGTATGCGGTTCCGTCCTGTCCCCAGTGAAGGAGAATCTTTTATGGCTTCCAAACAGAAAATTCTGATCGTCGATGACGATAACAATATCGCAGAACTGATTTCTCTCTATCTGACCAAGGAATGCTATGACACAAAAATTGTAAACGATGGAGAAGAGGCTGTCCGGGAGTTTCACTCCTTCCAGCCGAACCTGATTCTGCTCGACCTGATGCTGCCCGGCATGGACGGCTACCAGGTCTGCCGCGAAATCCGGCACGATTCCGATGTTCCGATCATCATGCTCTCGGCAAAGGGCGAGGTGTTCGACAAAGTCCTCGGCCTGGAACTCGGCGCGGATGACTACATCATCAAACCATTTGATTCCAAGGAGCTCGTTGCCCGTGTGAAAGCAGTGCTGCGGAGATTTCAGCCATCACGCACGATCCCGGTGTCCGCAACCGCAGGAAAATGTGTCGAGTACCCGGATCTTATCATCAACCAGACGAACTATTCCGTCATTTACCAGGGCCGCACCGTCGATATGCCGCCGAAGGAACTGGAGCTTCTCTACTTCCTTGCTTCCTCACCAAACCAGGTCTTTACGCGAGAACAGCTCCTCGACCATATCTGGGGCTATGAGTACATCGGCGATACCCGCACGGTAGACGTTCATATCAAACGTCTCCGCGAAAAAATCAAGGACCATGCCTCCTGGGCCATCACGACGGTCTGGGGCATCGGTTACAAGTTTGAGGTTAAAAAATAATGCGACGCACGCTTTACCGGAAATTAATTCTCATTTATGTCATTCTCGCCATTGCCGGCTTTACGCTGATCTCAACGGTCGGCTCCCGCATGGTGGAGGACAGTCTGGTCTCCAGCGCGAGCACCAGTCTGTACCGGGAGGCCACGCAGATCGCTTCCAAACAGGGCGACCTTTATTACCACAGTGAGCGTTCCCTGACGGATCTTTACAATTCGCTCAGTGCACTGGCTTCCTATCACAATTCCCAGATCTGGCTCATCAGCGCAGACGGGGAAATTCTGCTGAACACGGCAGCTGCACTCGATGAGGAAAACCCGGAGATCATCGACGGTTTTGATCCGGTTGCGCTCGGCAGCGAGTATTACAGCACGGGAACGTTTTTCGGCTATTTCGAAGACAAGATGCTGAGCGTCATGGTTCCCGTCACCTCCGATTTCCGGATCAATGGCTATGTCGCCATCCACCTTCCGCTGCAGGACGTCTATCAGCAGAGGGAAAGTCTGCTGGCACGGATTGATTTTCTGTTCCTGCTCGTGTTCGGACTCTCGTTTGTGATTCTGATCTTTTTCTCCCTCGTCGTGTACCGGCCGCTGAAAAAGATCATCAACGGTGCAAAGGAGTATGCCTCCGGCAACCTGACCCACAAAATTGATGTTAAATCTCACGATGAGATGGGGTATCTCGCTTCCACGCTGAACTACATGTCCGGCGAGCTGAACAAGACCGGCGAATACCAGCGGAAATTTGTGGCGAACGTCTCTCACGACTTCCGCTCACCGCTGACCTCGATCAAAGGCTATGTGGAGGCAATCCTCGACGGAACGATTCCGCCGGAAATGCAGGAAAAATATCTGAAAATCGTTCTGTTTGAGACAGAACGGCTGCACAAGCTGACGCAGAGCCTGCTGACGCTGAACGACATCGACGATAAAGGGAATATGCTCGATCTGACCTCGTTTGACATCAACGCCGTCATCAAGGATACCGCCGCTTCGTTTGAGGGAACCTGCACAAAAAAACGGATTTCCATTTCACTGATCCTCGCATCGCGCACCTTATACGTCTGCGCCGATATGGGAAAAATCCAGCAGGTGCTGTACAATCTCATTGATAATGCAATCAAATTCAGCAACAACGATTCCACCATCACAGTTGAGACAACGGAGAAGCACGGTAAAGTCTTCGTCTCCGTCAAGGACACCGGCTGCGGCATTCCAAAGGCAAGCATCACGAAAATCTGGGAGCGCTTCTACAAGCTCGACGCCTCCCGCGGCAAGGACCGCAAAGGAACGGGACTTGGGCTTTCAATCGTCAAAGAGATCATCACTGCGCATAACCAGAATATCAATGTCATCAGTACAGAGGGCGTTGGTACCGAATTTATCTTTACACTCGCCAAAGGCGAAGCACCAAAATAAGCCCCTCCGCCGAGGGGCTTTTTTGCCAGACATATCAAACTAACTCTGGAGGTAATTTTCACTATGAACCCAAACACCATTGATTCCATCATCAAACAGCTCATTGCATCCCACACCACCATTTCCACCATGGAAAGCTGCACTTCCGGCCTGATCGCCTCCCTGATCACCGACACCGAAGGCGCCTCCGCCATTTTCCCCGGCGGCTACGTCACGTATCTGAACGAAACCAAAGTCCTCGTCGGCGTCGACCCTTCCGTCATCGAAATCCACGGCGTCTACTCCCCCGAATGCGCCGAAGCCATGGCCCGCACAGTACAAGAAAACCTGCACACCGCCATCGCCATCGGAATCACCGGCACAACCGGAAATCTCGACCCCAACAACGCTGACAGCGTACAGGGCGTCGTCTACTTCTGTATTTTATACAAAGCCCAAGCCCACACCTTCACCTTCCAGACCAACGTCTCCGGCATGACCCGCCACGAAATCAAACAGCTTTACGCAGAGCAGGTCTTTGCCGAATTGGAAATGATCTTAACTTCTTCCTTATAAAAAGAATGCAGCTCCGTCTACGATCACCAGAGTCCCGTCCGTCTACCTCCACTCATGCGTCCGCAAATGCCCCGCGAGCTGCATATGGTCAAAGCTATTCTGCCGCAGTGCCTCGTACAGTACGATCGCCACGGAATTTGAAAGGTTCAGCGACCGAATATCATTAATCATCGGAATCCGCACCGCCGTCTCCTGATTATCGTACAGAATATCCTCCGGAATCCCCGCGCTTTCCTTTCCGAACATGATAAAGCAGTCCTCTTCATACTGCACATCCACATACGTCTGCGGCCCCTTCGTCGTCGCATAGTAAATCTTCGCCCCCGGATTTTTCTCCAGAAAATCCTCGTAACTCTCATACACTGTCACATCCAGCTTCGACCAGTAATCCAGCCCCGCGCGCCTGACCGCCTTGTCCGAAATATCAAACCCCAGCGGCTTAATCAGATGCAGCCTCGTCCCCGTCGCCACACACGTCCGTCCGATATTACCTGTATTTGCTGGAATCTCCGGTTCATGAAGAACAATATTCAAATGTGCCATTTTACCAATCACTCCTGTCGTATATTTAAGCCTTATCTGCCAACCCGGTACATCTCATCCATCTGCGGCTTATCCAGATACCGGACCTCTTCCCCGTTCCGGAGAATCCTCTCCTTCCCGGATGTCGTCCGCCCAATCACCGCCGATGGAATCCCTTCGAGTGCCATTTTCTGCACCAGCCCCTCGCCGTCCGCCGCCGCAATCAGCAGCGCCCCCGTCGAAAGCATCTGATACGGATTCACCCCGAAAAACTCACAGATCTCCACCGTCTCCTGCTGGATCGGAATCCTCTTCAGCGCCACATCAAGTCCGATACCCGCGCCATCTGCCATCTCCCAGAGCGCCCCGAAAATCCCGCCCTCCGAGAGATCCTGCATCGCAGCCGCACCGTGCTCGATCGCAATCTCCGCCTCATGGCAGACAGAGTAATCCTCCGAAAAATCCGCCGCTCCATGGATAAATCCCGGAGAAAATCTCGTCAGAAGCTCATCCCTTCTTGTCTTTGCCAGATAAGACACCGCGCCAAGCGCAATCCCCTTCGTCACGACAAGATCCAAATCCGCTTTCACACACGACGGATCAAACAGCCCCGCACGCGTTGTCCCGCCTGCCGCCGTCACGGTAAGCACCGGATACAAAACCCCGTCCGTCACCTCCGTATGCCCGCCGATCACCGCAGTTCCATACCGCACACACGCACCGTCAACCGCCCGCATCAACTCCTTTAAATCCTTTTCTTCCATCGCCTCCGGCAGCATCAGCGACACCAGCACGCCTTTTGCCGATGCCCCCGCCGCGGCCACACTGTTGCACACCCGGCAGACCGCGAGCACCGCGTCCTCCGGATCCTTCACCAGCACCGGCGCACACGAAAACACCTGCGTCTCCTTTTCTCCTGCAAGTGCCGATACCCCACGTCCGACCGCCGGCCCTGCTGCGTCCTCTCTTTTCTGCCCCAGCATCTTAAACACCGAGCGTACCAGCACGCTCTGCTGTAATTTACCCTTTCGCATCCCTTGTCCTCCTCGAACTTCCTGTTTCAAACGAAAAAGCAGACGGAATCCGTACTCCTTTTCCCTCTGCTTTCCCATTTTTCACGGAAAATGTTACAGTTCACTGGTTCCCAGCGAACTGTAACCAGAAAACGCCTAGTCCTCATCGTCCTCCGTTTTCTCTGTATCGCTGCTGTCGTCCGTCTTTTCCGTACCATCCGAATCCGAATCATCGCTGCTGTCTTCCTTCTTCTCCGAAGAACTCGATGACGAACTGCTCTGGCTGTATTTCGCTGCAACTTCCTTTGCTTTTGCAAGATCATTTGCCGCAATCGCCGCCTGCATTTCCGCACGCGCCGCTGCATTGTCCGTCTTTGTTCCCACGGTATAGACATCCGATGTCATGCGGTAAGTGCTGGAATTCACCTGCTCCTTCGTCTCATTTCCATTGTCATTCACAATCTTCCACAGCCGCGCCGTCGAACCCTGATAGCCGTACGATGTCTGTTCAATTGTTCCAAACGATGCATTCGCATCTTCCGTCAGGCTCGGCGTCGGATCCTCCGTGTTTGTCGTCTCACTCTCATAGCGGACCGTGCGGTTCGGATCTCTCGTCTCATGGCCGTAGATGGCAAAATGCAGGGTGCTTCCGTCCGCGCTCGCCTCAATATAAATCGGCGCATCCGTATTGTTGATGAATTTCAGGTCTTTCAATCCCTCTGCAATCGCCGCATCCATCGACGGATCCACATAGTGGACAATCATGGAATGGCTGTACCGCTCCGTCACCTCAAGCTCTGCTTTTAAGACAGCAACATAGAGCGTTGTGGAAACCTGGCAGATACCGCCGCCGTACGAATCGACGACCTTGCCCATCTCATACGATGCTGCCAGTGCATAACCATTTTCCGCATCAAACGGCACAACGACCGCCTCTACGGAAAATTCCTCGCCCGGCTGTACCAGCGTTCCGTTAATCTTCTCTGCGCCGACTGCGACATTCTGTTTTCTGCCGCTCGTACCGTTGCCATACTCCGTCGTACCCTCGCCGAGCAGATCTTTGACAAGTGCAAGCTGCTCCGGATTACCGCCTGCCGGTGTTTGTTCTGTTACCAATTCTACGCCGCCGATGCCGCCCCGCCAGCTTGTCGTCAGGTAATTGACAACCTTCGCCGTGGACTCATCCACGTTGACGCTGCATCCGGTCTGGCCCGGATTGACGATAAATTCGCCGTTTTCGCGGGTCAGCGTTGCATCTGTTGCCTCGCGGTTCAGCACAGCCGTGTTGTTTTCTACCGCCTGGCGCGCTGCCTCGCCATCGACTGTATATTTCAGGGAAAACGTCACCGTCTCTCCATTTTTGAGCCGGTTCTGTGTCAGGAACCGCTTCAGTACATTGCCTTCCTGCCCGATTGTGACGGCTTCTCTTGCCACCTCCGGGTTGGCACAGGAAAGTCCGAGATCCCCTGCTGTCACCTGTGCATTCTGCTCTCCGGCAGACAGGTTGATAACCGAGGGTTTTAACTGTTCAATTTTGTCGTTTACTGCCTGTGTGATCTGCTCTTCGGTCATACCGCCGACGGAAATGTCTTCTACATAGATTCCGTCCAGCGCTGTCCGGTCATCCGCTTTGACTGGTTCTGCCAGAAAGCAGAATGCGAATGCGATAAGCATCACCAGCAGGCCTCTCATTTTTCTGCTGTTTTTCATACTGTGCCTCTTCTTGATCCGTTTCCCATTTCACTCTGTCTTTTACAGAATCTCTTTACACCAGCCATAAAAGTGCTGGAAGAACCATACCAAGCACCATAACCACTGCAAGAATCAATGCCAGTATCTTTGCTGCATTTCTCTTCTTTGCCAGCGGATCTTTCTTCTTTTTCTGTGCCTCTGTCGGGGCTTTTCGATTGACTTTACTACTCATCGTTCCATCCTTTCTTTTTCTCTTCTATTTTTTCTCAGTTCTCTGTCGTTTTTCCATTCTTCCATGTTCCAGAATAATCTGATCGATCATGCGGGATGCACGGCTTTTTGTGAGTGCTCCCCACTCCGGTTCGAGATCCAGCTCATGGTACCGAATCAGATCCGCCAGATATTTTTTCTGTGCCTCCGTCGCCGGAACCTCACGTTTCATTTTGGCCTTCAGAGGCGCTGCGGCAAACCATTCCGGGTGATCTTCCGAAAATCCTTCTTCCAGTTTTCGGAACAGTGCCAGCGTTTCCAGCACATCGTCCATTGCACGGTGTGCGTGTTCCCGCGGGATCTGATAGTAGCCGCAGAGTGCTTCAAGGCTTCTGCTCTCCAGATCCGGGAGGGCTTTCCGTGCAATTTTCAACGTATCCCACGCTTCTTTTTCAAAGTCCAGACGGGCATTTATCGCTGCCTGCTTGATGAAGCTGTAATCGAACAGAATATTGTGCCCCAGAAGCGGCAGGCCGCCGCAGAAATCCAGAAAGCCGCGGACAGCAGTCTCCACATCGGGCGCATTCGCAATCATCTCATCCCGGATTCCGGTGAGTTCCGTGATCCGCTCCGGCACTTTTCTGCCCGGATTGACGAAAGTCTCATACGATGCCGTGACCTCTCCGCCCTGCACTTTTACTGCACCGATCTCCAGAATCTGGTCTTCCTTTACAGAAAGACCCGTTGTCTCAAGATCGAGCACTACAAAATCTTGTATTTTCATCTTTTATTACCTTTTCTAGTATCTCATGTTCTTTTGAAATGTCAAGCGTAAAAAAGCTCACTACAGTCGATCATCTCCGCATTTCCCGTCAGCGGATCGCGCTTCTGATAATCAAACAGGAGTACCGTACGCGCCTTTTCCCCGTTTCCGAGCACATCGTAATCAAAAACTTCCACATGCGTCATGCGCTGCAGCTGCTTCCAATCGTATGTCGTATACGATGGCAGAAGCGTTCTCGTTTCGGCTTCCTTCTGGTAAAAATCACGCGATTCGTTTTTCCATTCCGACGGATCCTTTGCAAAATGCGGCCGCGTCTTCATATTTTCCCGCGCATACAGATCGAGTACCATCATCTGGCGGAAGAATGCTTCGTCCTGCTGTTTTTCGTCCCGTAAAAACTCGAGCAGAATTTCATACCGCTGGATCCGGTTATGCGCCGCCTCACTGTAGCCCTTCGCCCGGTAGAAATCACCGAGTTCCTGGAAGAAGTCGAACGGGTTCTCATACAACCGCTCGATCATCGGCAGCGTGTGGACAAACTGACCGCTGTTGTAATAGACTTCTACCATCTCTTCCACGTCTTTCAGTTTCAGCACATCATCATACGGCAGCCATTTTGTATAAAGCACCTCATACGGCTCCCGTTCCTGATAATGGCAGTCATATTCTTTCGTATGCTCATACATAAAGGAGCCTCGAAGCACTTTTAAAAATCCGAGCTGCAGCTGCTGCGGCCGGAGCGCATAGACATCCGCAAAAGAACGGCGGAAACTTGCATAGTCCTCGTAGGGAAGTCCCGCAATCAGGTCCAGATGCTGGTGGATGTTTCTTCCTTTCGCAATCCGATTGACAATCTCTGTCACTTTTCCAAAATCCATCTTCCGGTGAATTGCTTCGATCGTCTGCGGATTCGTAGACTGCACGCCGATCTCGAGCTGTACGAGTCCCGGCCGCAGCGTATTCAAAAGTTCCAGCTCTTCTTCCGTAATCAGATCGGCAGCAATTTCAAAATGGAAATTTGTCACACCATTATCATGTTCTGCGATGAATTTCCAGATCGCCATTGCGTGATCTTTTTTGCAGTTGAAGGTACGATCTACAAATTTAACCTGCGGTACCTTCTGCTCCAAAAAGAAGGCAAGCTCCTTTTTTACGAGATCGAGATTTCGGAACCGGAGCCTTTTATCAATGGAAGAAAGGCAGTAGCTGCACGAGAACGGACAGCCACGGCTCGACTCATAATAAATGATGCGGTTCTCAAATTTTTTCAGGTTTGCATAGGGAAAATCCACCTCGGACAGATCCATAACCGGACGCCACGGGTTGCTTTTGACTGCACCGTCTGCATCACGGTATGTAATGCCATGGATCTCCTCCAGCGTTTTCCCCTCCATCCCATTCTCCTGGTTCTGATAATAAACTGCTATTTCCCGGAAAGTCACTTCTCCCTCGCCTTTCATAATTCCGGCAAGGAACGGATACTGCTCCAGCATCTCCTCTGCATGGTACGAAACCTCCGGCCCGCCAAGCCAGATCTTTGTTTTCGGACTGATTTTATGATATTCTGTAATCAGATCCTCTACGATTGATATATTCCAGATGTAGCAGGAAACGCAGACAACGTCTGCACGCGCCAGAAACAGGCTTCGCAGCATGGAATCCTTTGACTGATTGATCGTAAATTCGCGGATCTCCGGGAACGCGCCGGCTTTCTCCGCGCTCGCCTGCAGTGTATAAACTGCGAGATTGGAATGAATATATTTTGCGTTGACCGCAGTCAGAATAATTTTCATAATCTTTCTAATACTTCTCCTTGGTTCCTCTTTGCATATCTTTTATACTACCACATTCTCGAACGAAAATACACCGCCATTCCTCCAAAAGCACAATTTTTTCGCGATTTTCGATAAAACAGTTGCAATTTTCGCGAATCCATGTTATATTAACAAAGGTTTCCAACAGGAAATCAAAATGCCCAGATAGCTCAGTTGGTAGAGCAGAGGACTGAAAATCCTCGTGTCGCTGGTTCGATTCCGGCTCTGGGCATTTTTTGCTGCACAAAAGCAGGATTCACATTTTTTTGCCACAGCAAAATCTGGCAGAATCTCCTGTCTCCCTATCGCAAAAAAACTCTGCACCGCATCCCCGGAAATTCCCGGATGGATACGGTACAGAGTTTTTTTCATCGCATAACTGCCCAAGAAAGCTTTTCGTTTTTACAGATTTTTGATGACCTCCCATGCTTCATCATCAAATTTTCTATCTCTGAAATAGTACTGTTTATCTTCTTCGGTAATCTTCCGAATGACTTTACACGGATTTCCTGCTGCAATCGACCAGTCCGGAATGTCCTTTGTTACAACACTTCCGCCGCCGATAACAACGTTATCTCCGATATGTACGCCTGGTAAAATAACGGTATTTCCGCCAATCCAGACATTATCTCCGATGGTAACTTCAATGCCGTATTCATACGCACTGTTTCTTGCCGCCGGATGCACCGGATGACCTGCAGTATAGATGGCAACGTTCGGCGCCATCTGGCAGTTGTCTCCGATTTTTACCTTTGCCACATCGAGAATGGTGCAGTTATAATTTGCAAAGAAATTTTTTCCAACCTCAATATGAAAGCCATAGTCACAGTAAAATGGCGGATTGACAAATGCACCCTCGGATTTTCCAAACAGTTCTTTTACAATGGCTGCGATTCCGTCAAAATCCGAACGGTCGATGGTGTTCAGTTTCTGCGTCAGTCTTCTCGCATTCATCTGCTGCTCCATGACCTCTGCATCGGAAATGTACGGTAACTGTCTGTCTCTTCTCTCTACGTTTTTCATTGTTCTGTATCCTCCCTGGTAATATTATTCACCCACTGATATTTTTTATAGTGTCTGTAAACGGCAGGAAGCTTAATCATTTCATCCAGATTCAGCAGGAAATAAACGACCATGACCGTTGTTCCGATCGTAATCGCCGCATAAAAGAGATTCAGGACAAAAGAAATCTGTGTGGCAAGCGAAACTGCAGACAGTGAATTCTGGTCCATCGTACCGACCATTAACGCATCGGACGCACTTACCAGTGCATTCATCAGGTTCTGTACAACCATCGGGATCAGCAGTGCAAGAAGTTTCCGGTAGAATTCCGGACCTTTTTTCTTGATTTCCCTCTGATTTTTCATTTCTTTTTCCTTTTTTCTGTTTTATTCCATACACGTATATGTTATAATCATATTATCTTAGGTTTTGCGTTTTTTCTACGACAATATTCCTTATTTTTTATAATAATTGTACTTTTTCACGGAGGTTTTTATGATGAATGACCCAATTACAAAAGTCATGCAGGACGCATCCGAAATCGTCCGCTACGATGAAGTCGGCATTCCGCTTTATATCCGGGAAGGACTGCTTTCTTCCTATCCGGATCACCGGGCGCTCTGCCACTGGCATGAGGATATCGAATGGGTACAGATCCGCTCCGGTCAGATGAACTACTATATCAATGGAAAAAGAGTCCTTTTAAACGCCGGGGAAGCGATTATCGTCAATTCCCGCCAGATGCACTACGGATATTCCGAAAACGGCCAGGAATGTGACTTTATCTGTATCCTGTGCCATCCGAAAATCCTCACCGCGAACAGCGTTCTGTACCAGTCTTATATTACGCCGGTGCTTTCGAATCCGTCTCTGGAATATCTTCATCTGAAGCCGGAAAATCCGGAAGATACTGAAGCGCTGCAGACCCTCCCGGAAATTCTCCGGCTGAAGAAGGAACAGCCGGCCGCCTACGAAATCGAAGCTGCTGCTCTGCTTTCCCTTTTGTGGTGCCGTCTTTTGCGCACGCATCCGATGATGCCGGACGGCAACACCGCCGTCTCACAGGATCCAGATCTTCTGATCCAGCGCGATATGGTTTCCTATATTTACAGCCACTACAGTGAATCCATCAATCTGGAAGAGATCGCCGCCGCCGGAAAAGTCTGCCGCAATAAATGCTGTCAGATTTTCCGCCGCTATCTTTGCCAGAGCCCGATTGATTTTCTGAATCATTACCGTCTGGAAGTGAGCTGTCATCTGCTAAACACAACCAAAATGTCCATCGCGGAAATCTGTACCGCATGCGGTTTCAATCATCAGAGTTATTATTCCAAAATCTTTCTGCGTACTTACCATTGTACCCCGAGAGATTTCCGGAAACGCGCAGAAGTCCTGCCAACATAACCGGATTTTTTTCTGTACACGTTTTTTTGTTAAAAAAAAGGAAGAATTTTGCTAGACATTTTTCCGATCCCTGTTATAATAAAATTACAAAGGTGTTGCGCTAAACCTAACCAAAACACTATATTTTCCATTTATTTTACAAGGAGGATGACATGGTAAAAAAATTTGTCTACGGAACCCCATTTGAAACCGAAGCTGTTGTAAAAGAGATCCCCTCTTCCGAAGGAAACCCGGATTACGGTACCTTCTCCACCGAGAACGGCTTCTCCTTCACTACAAAGCTTGCTGACGATGACATGGTATTCGGACTTGGCGAAGCCAATCGCGGCATCAACAAACGCGGCTTTCTTTACATCAGTGACTGCGCCGATGATCCAAATCACGTAGAGAGCAAAACCTCTCTGTATGCAGCACACAACTTCATCATCATCTCCGGCAAGACACACGTAGGATTCTTCTTCGATTATCCGGGCACCCTGCGTTTCGATATCGGCTACACGACTTCCGATACAATGACCGTTTCCTGCGAAAACGCAGATCTCTACGTTTACATGATCACCGGTGATTCCGATCTTGATATCGTAAAACAGTTCCGCGGCATCATCGGACGCAGCTACATTGCTCCGAAGTTTGCTTTCGGTTACGGTCAGAGCCGCTGGGGCTACAAAACAGAGGATGATTTCCGCACGGTAGTGAAAAAATACCGCGAAAACCATGTACCGCTCGATATGGTTTACATGGATATCGACTACATGCAGGATTACAAGGACTTCACCGTAAATGAAGAACGTTTCCCGGATTTCGAGGGCTTTGTACAGGATATGAAAAAAGAAAAGATCCATCTCGTTCCGATCATCGATGCCGGTGTGAAAGTCGAAGAGGGTTATGACATTTACGAAGAGGGCTGTGAAAAAGGCTACTTCTGCCGCCGCGAGGATGGCTCCTACTTCGAAGCTACTGTATGGCCGGGCTGGACTCATTTCCCGGATGTCTTAAATGCAGATGCCAGAAAATGGTTTGGTGACAAATACGATGTTCTCGTTTCCAAGGGAATCGATGCCTTCTGGAATGACATGAACGAGCCATCCATCTTCTATTCCCAGGAAGGCCTTGCTGATTTCAAGGAGACTGCAAAGAAATATGTGGAAGGTGATCCGGAGGTTCCGCACTACATGGTAGGCGGAAAGCTTCAGGCACTGGCAAACAACCATGAGGACTATAAACGCTTCTATCACAACGTAAACGGCGAACAGGTCCGCCATGACAAGGTACACAATCTGTTTGGCTACAACATGACACGTTCTGCCGGTGAAGCTTTTGAACGAATTTCCCCGGATAAGCGAATCCTGATGTTCTCCCGTTCTTCCTACATCGGCATGCACCGTTACGGTGGAATCTGGACCGGAGACAACTGCTCGTGGTGGTCACACATCCTGCTGAATCTGAAGATGATGCCGTCCCTCAACATGTGCGGTTTCCTCTATACCGGAGCCGACCTCGGCGGATTCGGTGCAAATACCACAAGAGACCTGCTGCTTCGCTGGCTGGCACTTGGTGTTTTCACTCCTCTGATGAGAAACCATGCTGCACTCGGAACACGTGAGCAGGAACCTTACCAGTTTGAGCATATCGAAGACTTCCGCAACGTCATCGGAGTCCGCTACCGCCTCGTTCCGTATCTGTACAGCGAGTACATGAAGGCTGCTTTAAACGATGATATGTACTTCAAACCGCTTGCCTTCGTTTATCCGGACGACAAGCTGGCAAGAAATACAGAAGATCAGTTGATGATCGGTAATGAGATCATGATTGCACCGGTTTACACTCAGAATGCCATCGGCCGTTATGTATATCTGCCGGAAGAAATGATGTTTGTAAAATTCCTCGGCAATGGAAACATGTTCCAGGAGGTTCTTCCGAAAGGTATCCACTACGTAGAAGTTGCCCTGAATGAGGTTCCTCTCTTCATCCGCAAAGGCTGCGCAATCCCGGTTGCCGATTTTGCAGAATCCATACCGGATATCAAAGAGGAAAGCATCCGCATGGTCGGATACGAAGGTGCTTCCTATGAGCGTTATACCGATGACGGAGTTTCCCGTATCTGATACAGAAAACAGTTTTTGAATCATCTCCCCCTTTGCAGGAGCTTCCCGGAGCCATCAGGTTCCGGAAGCTCCTGCAGTTTTTTCACGCAAAAAGGCGGGAACCCTCTATGTTTCTCCGGGTTCCCGCCTTTTTTCTTTTCGCTTTATTCTGTTTTCGGCAGCCGCACCTCTACGACGGCTCCGTAATTTTCATCCATATTGGAGCACGTAATGCTCGCCCGTTCGCCGTACATCAGCGCCAGGCGGCGTTTTATATTGGAGATGCCGACATGGTGACGGCCGTGGTAGATGATAGGCGTGTCGTTTTCGATTGCATTCAGTGCCTCTTTCGAAAATCCGTTTCCGGTGTCGGAAATACAAATGTAGAGGTACTCACCGTCCTCGTACGTTTCATTTGTCAGATACAGGGAAATCTCGCTTTTCCGGTCCAGGGATACACCGTGTACCACGGAGTTTTCCACCAGTGTCTGCAGCAGAAGAGACGGAACCTTCCATTCTCCAATATCACCGTCCATCGTCGCTTCAAAGGAAAAGGCTTCTTCCCCGTACCGTAGCTTCTGGATGCGGATATATGCCTCAATGTGTTCCAGCTCTTCCTCCACATTCCGCTGTTTCTTGGAATCCTGAAAAATATAGCGCATATAATCTGACAGTACTGTTGTGATTTCCACAATTTCTCCCTCATGGTTCTTATCTGCAATGCCATGAATCAGACTCAGGCAGTTCAGAAAAAAATGCGGCTTGATCTGTTCCTGCGTGTATTCCAGCTCTGCTTTCTGTTCGGCAAGCTCTTTCTCGTAGATCGCAATTTTTAATCCCTGTATTTTCCGCAACAATTCCTTAAACTTACCACTCACAGACTCCAGCTCTAACAAATTGTTGTTGCCATCCTCATTCAGACTCTGCTCTTTTTCCAGATCCTCCAGTTTTTGTCCGAATTTTTCCAGCGGTATCAGAATCCGGTGGTAATATGCTGTAATTTCCAATGCGCAGACAATCAGAAGAACCGCGATCAGGACGACAAATACAATCTGCATAATCAATACATTCTCAAGAATACCTCCTCCCGGCAGAACCATAAGATTGATTTTTCCGACCGTGCCAAGCTGGTAGGAATAGACCGTCGCATTTTTCTCCTTCTTCTTTCTCGCTTTGGAAAAATCGATAATCTCATTCTTATATTTTTCCGATGTGTCTGCCTGCGTCATCACGCGTCCTCTGGCATCTACCATAAACGGAATGACATCATACTCCTCTGTTTTGGCGCGGATGGTTCGGAAAATCAGATTCAGATTGATGACACAGCCGATGACTTTCTTGTTTTTCGCGTACCAGCCGACAATATAGTCGTCATCGCCAAATGTAATCACAGTCCATTGTGTGCTGATCGAATCCCTGGATGTCATAATCTGCAGATATGACATCAGCATCTGATTCAGCGTTGTCATTCCCTTACTCTCGGTAAACATAGTTCCGCTGTCCGTAATCAGAACATTGGCTTTCTGACCGTAGACAAAGAAGGTCTGTACCTCATGATAACGGATTTTCAGTACACGGTTTCGCTCTCGCAGCGTCTGCTCCATTTCATAATACTGAGCATCTGTCGATGTTATCTGATCCGGGATTTCTTTGATATTGCTGTCAGAATCCAGCAGATAGATCAGTTCACTGTTGATCTGCGACATATCACGGTTGATCTGATCAACATAGAGCTTTGCCGTATCGGCAATGTATTTATCTGCCAGCTTGCGGTTTTCCCAAATGCCCCAGAGCAGGCAGACAACAAGCCCCATCAAAACCAGAAAAACCGGAGTTCCAAGCCGCAGTGACGTATCTTTCATACTGCGTATTCGAACGCTATGCAGCATCCTTCGTTTTCCTTTCTGCCAGAGATTCATAAGCACATCCACCCCTCTTTTTTCTACAGAGCAACTGCCGGACGCCGCACCTTACCGTGCAGCTCCGGCAGTCATTTTACACTCACGGAATATATTTGCAGCTATGTTCTTTGTAACACAGCCCATTATATCACATTTTTTCGCTTTGTCCATGCAGAGTCCGTGTTTCACATGGTGAAAACAGGATTCTTTGTTACCGTTTGCCGGGTACCGGTGAGCGGTAACATTCTCTTATTCAGAAAAAATGTTCAGCAGATGTTCTGTATCTGCTCCTTCCCTTACGAATACCGGAATGATATCCATCGGTGCAGCAACCGTTACGTTCTGTCCTCCCTCATACTTTTCTCCGGTCCATGCGTTAAACCATGCCGTTCCATCCGGGAGATAAACCTCGCGCTCCGTTACGTGATCCTCCATCACAGGTGCAACATAAAGATCCGGTCCGAACAGATAGGCATCCTCCACATTCCAGCTTTCCTGATCTGTCGGGAAATCATAGAAAACAGGCCGCATCATCGGAGTTCCGTCCTCATGTGCTTTCTTCATCTGTGTCCGGATATAATCTCTCAGGCGCTCACGCAGGAAAATGTATTTCTTTGAAATTTCATATGCCTTATCGCCAAAGCTCCAGATCTCATTATCGCTGCCGGATCCGATCTGTTCTGCACCGTAGCCCTCCTGTGGGTTGCGGTTTCCGTGCAGACGCATGACAGGGCAGAAGCATCCGTACTCAAACCAGCGGATGTACAGACGATGGAAATCCGGGTCATCGGTTCTTGCGCCGTGGAAGCCGCCGATATCAGTGGTCCACCACGGAATACCGGCAACCGCCATGTTAAGACCTGCCTGTACCTGGCGCCGGAAGCACTCAAAGGTACTTACAATATCGCCTGACCATACGAGTGCACCATATTTCGCGCTGCCTGCCCAGGCAGAACGGATCAGGCTGATCGGCATGGTATCGCCTTCTGCCGTCATGCCGTCATAGAACGCTTTCAGATAATATTTCGGATAAATATTTCCGACCTCCTGTACGCTTCCGAGCTGATAACGGTAGTTCTTGAAATCATAAACGCTGTATTCCGGCTCTGCCACATCCAGCCAGAAGAGCTTGGCACCCTGATCATAATAATTTTTCTTGATCTTCTCCCAGACATATGTTCTTGCATCCGGGTTAGTCGCATCGAAGAAAACTTCATTTCCGCCGCAGAGCATCGTCAGCGGTACACCGTGCTCCGTGCGAACCAGATAGCCCTTCTCCTTCATCTCCTCGAAGTTTTCGGAATAAATGTCGACGGTCGGCCATACCGACACAACAACCTGAATTCCCATCTCCTTTAATTCGCGGCACATGCCCGGCACATCCGGCCAGTATTTCGGATCAAATTTGAACTCGCCCTGCTTCGTCCAGTGGAAGAAATCGACGACAATCACATCAAGCGGTACGCCAAGCTCTTTGTATTTTCTTGCTACAGACAGAAGCTGTTCCTGATTCCAGTAGCGGAGCTTACACTGCCAGAAGCCCATGCCATATTCCGGCATCATCGGCGGTTTTCCGGTCAGCGTCATATAATTCTCCTCGATCTCGGCAGGCGTATCACCTGCAATCACAAGATAATCGATCTCTTTCCCGGATTCCGTTACCCATTCCGTTCCATTATTCGCAAACATCACCTGTCCGACGCCCGGATTGTTCCATAAGAAGCCGTAGCCGATGCTGGAAAGATAGAACGGAACACTGACCTGTGAGTTTCTCTGTGCCAGCTCCAGCATACAGCCCTTCAGATCCAGCTCATGCTGCTGATACTGTCCCATTCCGAAGATTTTCTCACCTTTTCTTGCTACAAACCGCGCTACAATACGGAAATTATCCCCGACGCCGTTGCTGTACTCGCGTCCCATGATATTGAGCGGCATGCTTTCCTCATCGCGTAGACGGCGGAAATGCTCCTTTAACAGAACTCTTCCATCCTCATGATAGAACGTAATAACGCTGCCGGAATCGATCACTGCATGAAGCTTTCCATTTGTGATTTTTCCGTAGGAAGTATCCGTTCCCTCGTACATATTGGCAAAGGCTCCGCCTTTTGCTGATGGATCCTCAAAGATTTCAACCTCCCCCGCATGCGCATCCTTTGCTTCCAATGCCCAGTCACGGCCGGTAAAACTTCGGTTTTTTGTCGCGCGCACACGCAGTGCATCTTTCCCCCACGCTTCGATGCAGACGGTCTCGCCATCGTAGGAATAAATTAACTTACCCTCTTTTTCCAAAAACATGTAAAAATCCTCCTTTTGTCAAAAGCGGCAGGTCATTTCTGGCCTGCCGTTTCTCCTGCTGTTTTGCACCTCAAACATTGCCCCGCCGGATCAACGCCTGATTTTTACAGGTAATATTTTTTCTGTTTATTTTGTCAGATTTTCTTTGTATGCATTGTAAGCATCTGTCTGAATCTGAAGGAACTCATCAATACCCATAGCTTTCAGCTGATCGATGTAGGAATCCCACTCATCATCGATGCCGCCGTCTACTACCCAGTGCGCATACTGTGCTTCTACATATTTATAGATATCGGTTCCGATTGCCGTGATTCTGGAAAGGTCTTCGTCGGTATACTGAACCATCGGGAATCCACAGTTTTTCTCAGTATCAACGTATTTCTCATTGATTGCATCATCGGCCAGTTTGACACCATCGCCCTGTCCTTCCGGAAGAGAAACCTTGTCATAGAAATCCTCGTTCATGTATTTCGGACCAAAATCACGGAGGGAATTGGACCATGCAGAGGTATCAAGAGAAGATCCATCGCTTGGTACATCTACGTTGTAGGTTCCATCACCATTATCTGTGATCTGGCTTCCGATCGTACCATAGAAAGTCTGTAACGATGCAAGATCGGTGTAAAATTCATCCGCCCATTTCAGCAGGGTGTCAGGATCTTTACAGTCTTTGGAGATCATGAGCTCACGGTCGGAAATATCAAGGTAGTTGGTTGCTGCTTCTACGTAGTGATTTCCATCGTAGCCTTCTACTGCCTCAAGGGTCTTAAACTGATCTACGTTCGGACCAACCTGAGCATCTGCAGTCCATCCAAAGATAAGACCTACCTGAGAACCGCCATCTGCCTGCTGTTTTGCTGTCTGCATGGAGCCATCCTGAGTGAAGTACTCCGGATCAACAACGCCCTCTTCCCATAACTGACGCATCCATTTTACTGCTTCTTTGTAATTTTCTTCCATCGGCATGAAGACCGGTTTTCCTTCGCCATTCAGTCCCATGTAGTTTCCGTCACGGCTTACCATGGTTCCGAACGGGGAAAGAATGTGGCGCAGATCACCGCTTAACAGTCCGCTGCCTGCTGAATTTGTGATACCGATTTCGTTGGTCGGATCCCCGTCACCATCAGCATCTTCTGTTGCAAATTTAACAAGAACCTCTTCCAGCTCTTTATAGGTCTTCGGTGTTTCCAGTCCTAAGTTATCCAGCCATTCCTGGTTGATGCACATAACATCGCCGCAAACCTTCGGACGAAGCGGAAGCTTCTTCGGTAAGCTGTAGATTCTTCCGTCACGGCTGGTGCAGACTGCTTTCAGTTCCGGATCAGCCTCAAAGGCTGCTTTCAGGTTCGGCATATCTTTTTCGATCAGATCTGTCAGATCCAGGAATGCCGATTTGTTCTGTGCCATATCTGCCTGTGTTAAGCAGATGGAGCCAAGAAATGCATCCGGGAGGTCTCCGGAAGCCAGCAGCAGAGATTTCTGCTCGGACCAGTCACTGTTGTAATAAACCTGCCAGTCGATGTTGATATTCATCTTGTCCTCGATTTCTTTCATGACGCCTTCATGCAGGAAATCGGTCGGCCAGGTATCGGTCCATCTTACCGTTGCAATTTTGTAGGTTGGGCGGTCACTGGTATCTGCTGTATCGCCGGCAGAAGATTCTGTCTTGGCAGAACTTGCTGCAGTGCTTCCACTCGTACTTTCCGCTCCTCCATTACTTCCACATCCTGCAAGCAGTCCGGCTGCCATTGCGGCCGAAAGAGCAACGCTCCAGGCCATTTTCGTTTTCTTTCTCATCATCATCTCTCCTTTATGATTTTTTTATTTGCAATACTTCTCTCCTGTCCGCAGGATCAGCCTTTCAGGGATCCGAGCATAACACCCTGATTGAAGTATTTCTGCACTAACGGGTACATACACATGATCGGCGCGGAGGAAACCACGATGATCGCGTATTTGATAAGATCGGCCATCTGCTTTGCCTCAACGGCTGCAGCGCCGGTACTCATGGCACTCATGGTCTGATTGCCGACCAGAATGCTTCGAAGGACAATCTGCAGCGGCTGCAGACTTTCGCTTCGGATATAAATCAATGCATTAAAGTAGGAGTTCCACTGTCCTACTGCTGCCCACAGGGCAATAACAGCGATAACGGCTTTGGAAAGCGGAAGCACAATCTTGAAGAAGAATCCAAGGTATCCACATCCATCCAGCTGCGCCGCCTCCCAGAGATCCTCCGGGATACTGTTGTTGAAGAACGTTCGTCCTACGATGATGTAATACGTTACAACGGAGAACGGAACAACCATAACCCAGAAGGTATCCAGCAGATGAAATCTCTGTACTGCCAGGTAGGTCGGGATCAGACCGCCGGTGAAGAACATCGGGATCAGATAAAATGCTGTAAAAAATCTTTTTCCATACAAATGCTTTCTGGAAAGCGCGTAGGAAGCCGGAATATTGACAACGAGTGTCACAAGCGTTCCCATAATTACGTAAGCAATCGTATTGCGGTAGCCGGTCCACAGCTTTGCGTAGCTCGCCAGCTGTTTGTAGCCTTTGAAGTTAACTCCTTTTGGAAGGAACATAATCTGTCCGTTGGATACGGCTGCCGGATCACTGAACGATGCAATGATGATGAAGTACATCGGATACAGGGTGATGATGATCAGAAGCACGCCGATCGTATACAGGATGATATCGAAAATCCAGTCTTCTCTGGATTTCTTTACTTTATTTGTTGATACTGCTTTTGCTTTACTCATATTTTTGCTCTCCATTCCTATGTAGGCTCAAAATTCTGTCAGATCAGTGAGGTATCACTCATTTTACTGGAAATGAAGTTGACCGCCAGAAGAAGAATCAGGTTGATAATGTTGTTGAACAGGCCAATTGCAGCGGAAAGGCTGTACTGGCTGCTCACAAGACCCATCTTATACACATAGGTGGAAATGATCTCACTCGAAGTACTGTTCAGTGTATTCTGCAGCAGGTAAACCTTCTCAAATCCAATGCTCATAACGCTTCCCATTCTCATGATAAACATGATGGTTGCCGTCGGCAGCAGAGCCGGAACGTCGATGTGGATCATTTTGTGCCATTTGTTGGCACCGTCCATCGTTGCCGCTTCATACAGGCTCGGGTCTACAGAGGAAAGCGTTGCGATATAGAGGATACTGTCCCATCCTACATGCTGCCATGCCTCAGACCATACATAAATGTGCGGGAATGCTTTTGCACTTCCCATCAGGTTCGGGAGCTTGAATCCAAGCAGTCCGACCAGCTTTGCGATAATACCTGTACTTGGAGAAAGAAACAGGATCAGCATTCCGGCCATAACAACGGTGGAGATGAAGTGCGGCAGGTAGGTTGATACCTGGAAGAATTTTTTAAACTTCTGTGCCTTCATCTGGTTAACCAGCAGTCCCATGATAACCGGAAGCGGGAATGTTACCGCGATGGTGTAAAGACTGATGATAATTGTGTTTTTAATGGTCAGACCGAACTGATAGGAGTTAAAGTACTGTTTGAAGTATTTCAGTCCAGCCCAGCTGCTTCCCATAATTCCTTCCGCAGGTGTAAAGTTTTTAAATGCAATCACAATTCCGTACATCGGATAGTACGTAAACAGTGCAAAAATGATGATGGAAGGAAGCATCAGTAAATATAATGGCCTGCTTCTTCTCACTTCCTCTACAAATCCTATGGAGCTTTTCTTTTTGGTTTTACTATGGTTGGCGCTCACATATCATCCCTTCTTTCCTTTAAATTTTTCGTAACTGTTCAGAGTCCCATCTCGATTTTTCTTCCATTTCGCATGGCTCTGAATCGTTACAATTTTTCTTTTTCATGCTCTCGTTTCAACCGATGAACATATTATACAAAAAAGAGGGGCGTTTTTCTATCATTTTCCGGCAGTCTGTATATTAAAAAAGAGATGTCTTTTCACATCTCTTTTTTAATCAGAACGTTTTTTTGTTATTGACATCGTTTTTTTGTTATTTTTGTCTGCTCCGGTACTCATTTGGTGTACATCCGACCAGCTCCCGGAACGTTTTACTGAAATAAGAAAAATTTCCATAGCCGACTTCCATCGCAATTTTGCTAATCGGAAGCGATGAACTGCGCAAATACTCCTTTGCCCGCTCAATGCGCCGCTCAGCAATATAATTCGGAAGCGACATTCCCGTTGTTTTCATAAAAATTTTGGAAACGTAGTCCTCTGAGAGGAACACTTTTCCTGCAAGCACGGATCTTGAAAGATCCTCGTTCAGATTCTGTTCGATATAGTCTTTTAGCTGCTCCACCACATTGTCACTGCGGGATTCGTTCTTTTTCTGACCTTCCAGCACATCAAACAGATAATCGATGAACGCATGGGCACCTACCACAGAGAGAACCGCCTCTCTCCGTTTCGTTTCATACTCTTCACTGTCAAAAATCTGTCCGAAAACAATATTGCTCTCTTTTAAATAAACATATATATTCTGTATCATTTCTTCAAAAAAACGACTTGTGAAATCTTTTCGCAGACCGCCGCTTTTCTCACGCTTTTTCAGATATTCCTGCAGCTTTTCCCGCACAGCCGCAAGGGAATCGGATCGCTCCATCTCAGCCAGATACGTTTTCCACGGCACTTCCTGATAATCGCGCTCTACAAAGGACCAGCGTGTCTCATACAGAATTCCTGTTTCGTCCGGCACTACATACTTTTCCATCTCTTCGAGCTGATCGCGGCTCTTTGGAATCTCATCCAGTACCACCGATTTTCCCATATACATACAGAATCTTGCCGGAAATGCGCCCGCCAGACAGGTCCGCAGTCCTGCCAGTTCCTCCTGCGTTCCCATCGCACTTCCGTGATTTCGCAACACAACTGCCCATTCCAGATCACTGACATGTACCACGGTTTCCAGTTGCATTTCTGTTGTTTCCACATATTCCGTCAGAACATTTGTAATCACAAAATTATATAAGCTGATCTCTTTTTTATAATGTTCCTTATCCGGAATCTCCAGTACACGCAGCAGAATCAGACGGAAGGTCTCATCCGGAGTACAATACCCTCTCTTTTTTGCCCTTTCAATCCAATACTCCTCCTGCAGACACTGAACCAGAAGATCCTCCCAGAATTGCTTTTCATTCTCTCCTTTTTTCTCCTGTTTCTTCTGTTTTTGATGTTTTTCCTGCACAATCCCGACAATTCTGCGCAGCGCTGTTTCCAGATCCACATTGGAAATCGGTTTTAACAGATATTCCCTTGATGACAGCTTCAGCGCCATCTGCGCATACGCGAAATTTGCATAGCTGCTCAGGAAGGTACATTCAATATCCAGCTTTTTGTACCGGATCCATTCCAGAAGCTCCAGCCCGTTGCCCTGCGGCATATCAATATCACACAGCAACATTTCAATCGGATACTCTTCCAGCAGCTTCTGCGCCTGGCGGATGTTGTTTGCCGTAAATACCATATCAATTCCAATTCCGCTCCAGTTGACGGTTTCTTCCAGCTTTTCCACCAGAAGCTTATCATCATCTACAATCAGAATACTAATCCCCATAGGTAAGCCTCCAATATATTTTTCTTCTTTTTCCTACAGAAAAAAGCCAGCCGACAGACTCTTATTTTTCTGTCAGCTGGCCTGTTTAAAAACCATTATAACCTGTTTATTCTTTTCCGTCAAAGCAATAGGTACACATTTTGCATTTCGGCAGTCCGATCGACTCTACCAGATCGTCCAGACGGTGATATCTGAGGCTGGTGAAATTCTGACGGCGGCAGATTTCCTGGCACATGGACTCGTAGCGGTCGCTGGTCGGATCTGCATACTCTTCCAGTACTTTCTCTGCGTTTTCTCCCTCTTTTTCCAGAATAATCCGTCTGGTGATCAGATCCAGCTCGGATTTGGAGCGGGAGAAATTCAGGAATTTGCAGCCATACAACAGCGGCGGGCACGCCGGGCGGACATGAACTTCTTTTGCACCACTCTGATATAAAAATTCCGTTGTCTCACGGAGCTGCGTACCGCGCACGATGGAGTCGTCGATCAGCAGCAGTTTTTTCTGATCGATCAGTGCCTGCACCGGGATCAGCTTCATTCGGGCAATCAGATTTCTCTGTTCCTGATTTGTCGGCATAAAGGAGCGTGGCCAGGTCGGGGTATATTTGATGAATGGTCTTGCAAACGGAACTTTGGACTCATTCGCATAGCCGATTGCATGGGCAATTCCGGAATCCGGCACGCCTGCAATGAGATCCGGGTGGACATTGCTTCCCGCATCACGTTTGGCAAGCATGGCACCGCAGTGATACCGCATCTCCTCTACATTGATCCCCTCATAGGACGCAGTCGGGTAACCATAGTAAACCCACAGGAAGGAACAGATCTTCATCTCCTCCTGCGGCGGCACGAGCATCTCGACGCTCTCCGGCGTAATAAAGTCAATCTCACCCGGTCCGAGTTCATGGTAATCCGTGTAACCCAGGTTCAGATATGCAAAATTTTCAAAGGATGCACAGTACGCTCCCTCTTTCTTGCCAATAACAAGCGGGGTGCGGCCTTTTTTATCGCGCGCAGCGTAGATGCCGTCTTTTGTCAAAAGCAGCAGGGTCATGGAACCGTCAACAACATCCTGCAGATGGCGGATGCCCTCCGGAATTGTCTTTTCACTGCAGATCAGAGATGCCGCAAGTTCGGTCGCATTGATCTGACCGGTGCTCATCTCCTGGAAATGGGTGCGGCCGTTGCCGTAAACCTCTTTTAAAAGCTGATCCATGTTGTTGATTTTTCCAACCGTGGTAATCGCAAAGCTTCCAAGGTGTGACTGGATCAAAAGCGGCTGCGGTTCATAGTCGGAAATGCAGCCAATGCCGAGGTTTCCCTCCATTTCTTCCACATCACGCTCAAATTTTGTACGGAACGGTGAATTTTCAATGTTGTGGATAGCACGTGAAAAGCCATTTGCTCCGTATGTCGCCATACCGCCTCTTCTTGTTCCGAGATGTGAGTGATAGTCTACTCCATAAAACAGTTCCAGTGTACAGTCTTTTCTTGATGCAACTCCAAAAAAGCCTCCCATTTGTCGTTTACCTCTCTTTTGTATTTTTTCTCCCTTATCATACGAAACGCATATGCAATTCGGGCGGTTGCCCTGTTTCCACAGTTTTTCTTTACACATACGCTCTGTCCTGTTATAGTGTAACACGATTTTTCCCGGATTGTAAAGTTTTTCTAATAAATTAGATTACAAAAATAACTTACATTAATAAATCATTTTCTGGCTGTTTTCACAAATTTTCCCGGATATGATCGATAAACTTCGTCGCAGCAAGGCTGAATGGCTGTTCCCTTTTCCAGGTAAACACACTGCGGCAGATGATCGGCGGATCTAAGAATCGTCCGACAATCTCTTCTTCCTTCCATAGCTCGGAAACGCCCTGCACCGTAATCAGATAACCGAGTCCCTTCCGAACCATTTTTGCTCCATTTGTCGGCATATTACAGGTAAATCGGATGTTCAGCTTCTGATAATATGCTCCGAACCAGTTGGTAATTTCATTTTGCACATCCTGTCTTCTTGGCAGAATCAGCGGAAGATCTTTTAAATCTTCCGGATGTACGACTTCTTTTTGTGCCAGCGGATCATCCGGACGCATCAGCACCTGCTGCCGCTCCCCTTCTTTCAGACGCACAAACTCATATTTTCCCACATCAACCGGCTCCAGAAGCAGTGCAACATCCATCAGACCACGATCCATCTGCTCCTTCAATACATCTGCGGTTCCCGTCACCAGATCGAACGTCACGTTCAGATATTTTTGGCTGAAAGTTTCGATCAGATCTGCCAGAACATTCACAGACCTTGTCTCTCCGCATCCGATTGTCACACGTCCGTCGATCAGTGCTTCCTGCTCTGCCAGTTCTTTTTCTGTCTTATCAATCAGCCCGATAATTTCTTCTGCCCTGCGGCGCAGCAGGACCCCCGCATCTGTCAGCCGGATTCTCCTAGTTCCCCGTTCAAACAGGATTACCCCCAGTTCTTCTTCCATCTGGGACAGCTGACGGCTTAGGGTTGGCTGCGTGATATGCAGGACCTCTGCCGCACGGCTGATGTTTTCTTCCCGTGCTACGGCAAGAAAATAGCGAAGTACTCTTGTTTCCATATGTCTCCCTCTCGTTTTATTTGTTTCGTTTTTTATTTCTTTCCTGAAGCATATTTGAAAAAGGCTTTTTGCAAACTGCAGAAATGTTTTTCAAACACGCTTTGCTTTTGGGAAAGAATTTTCTTTCTTCTACTATATCGCTTTTTTGTTTTCTGAAAAGAAAGTATTGATTCTTTTTTTCAAGTATGATACCTTGAAATTATTGCGTACAGAGGTTCTGCGTTAAACTTAACGAAAATTTTCTGTACCTGCTTGCTATCTGCAGAAATCCGAAATAAGCATATCTTTTCTTTTTTCTGATTTCTTACGATGATTTTTTTATTAGGAGGGTTTTACTATGGTTTCACTTTTGCTGCCTGTCATTTATCTGGCATTCATCAGTCTTGGACTGCCGGATTCCCTGCTTGGCTCTGCGTGGCCGGTCATGTACCAGGAACTTGGAACTTCCGTTTCCGCAGCCGGTATCATTTCCATGATTATCTCTGCCGGAACAATTGTTTCCAGTCTGAACAGTGACCGGCTGAACACACGGTTTGGCACCGGAAAGGTCACCGCTGTCAGTGTTCTGACAACCGCTGTGGCACTGTTTGGTTTTTCCATCAGCCATTCTTTCTGGGCCCTGTGCCTCTGGGGAATTCCCTACGGTCTCGGCGCCGGAAGCGTCGATGCCGCTTTGAATAACTACGTTGCGCTTCATTATAAGGCGCGCCATATGAGCTGGCTGCACTGCATGTGGGGTGTTGGCTGCAGTACCGGCCCTGTTGTGATGAGCTGGGCAATCAGTCACCTGAACTGGAACAAAGGATATCTCATCATTTCCATTTTCCAGATTGTGCTGACATTGGTTTTGTTCTTAAGCCTTCCTCTTTGGCAGAAACCTGCCGGAGCTGCCGAAGAGGATACCTCTGTTCCGGCGGAGCGGAGTTTTTCCAGTCTGATCCGTGTTCCTGGTGTCAAAGAGGTGCTGATCTGCTTTTTCTGTTACTGTGCAGTGGAATCTACTGCTGGCATGTGGGCTGCAAGTTATTGTACGCTGTTCCGCGGTATTGATGCACAGCGTGCCGCAAGCTGGGCCAGCCTGTTTTACATTGGTATTACCATCGGACGTTTTATCTGCGGTTTCGTTACCATGAAGCTGAACGATCAGAATATGATTCGTCTGGGACAGTTTTTCATCGCCGTTGGTGCGGTTCTGATGCTGCTGCCGTTTGGCGATTCCCTTCTTTTTATCGGCCTGATCCTGATCGGACTTGGCTGTGCGCCGATTTATCCTTCCATCATTCACGAGACACCGGCAAACTTCGGTGCCGACTTAAGCCAGGGAATCATCGGCATCCAGATGGCCTTTGCTTACGTCGGAACCTGCCTGATGCCGCCGGTTTTCGGTGTTCTCGGCCAGCATATTTCCTTCGGACTGTATCCGGTATTCCTGATGGCCATTTTGATTCTGATGGTTGTAATGGCAGAGCGGATGCACCGCGTAACGGCGGAAAAGAGAAATTCTTATAAAGCCAACTATTAATCCAATTATTCTGCAGCAGAATGGTCCCCTTGGATCAAACTCTGATATACTGCGTACAAAAAAGTACATCTGATCAGGTTACTCCCTGATCAGATGTACTTTTTGTAAATTTCGGAAATTTTTTCAAGCACGCTCCGCTTCAAACTCTTTCACCACATCCTCCAGCAGGTTTCTGATCTGCAGGTGCTGCAGACATACTTTCTCACATTTTCCGCATTTCACGCAGTCTGATGCCTTTCTGCCCGGTGCAGTATATACAAGATTGTGATAAGAAATACTGATACATCACGCCAATTTTCCTGTTTCATTCCTCAATCATGCCAAAGACATCTTCAATCTCGCCCATATACAGATAATGGAGATCGCCATCTTTATATAAAGTATCGCGCGTAAATTCCGGCAGATCTTCTTTCTCCATTCTGACCGCATAGATTTTTTTGCAGACAAAGGTCAGCTCTGCCTCTTCAAATCCAACCGCATTTCCCAGCATCTTCGGTGTCAGACTGGTCAGACTGATCTTATCCGGCACATCATTTCCCGATTTTGATCCCAGGATTCCAAGATCCTTCCGATATTTCTCTGGAAAAAAGCAGACCGTAAACTCGTCTTCCTTCTGCAGAATCTGATGCGTCCGGCGGCTTTCCCGGATAAATACGGTAATGATCTGCTTTCCTTTCTTTGGCGGTCCCCAGATCGTCCCCATCGTACCCCATCCGATCGTCATCGTATTATACTCCCTTGGCGTACCCGCAGTACACAAACCCCAGCGGTCATCAAAAATAGAAAACACATCATACTTTGCGGTTTTAAAATTCTCCATCGTAATGTTCATACTACATTCCCCTTTCGCTGATTTGCTTTGTTATCCTTAGCATACCGTACGGTAGTAACTACCGGGCAAGAACTTTTTTTCGAAGCCTTGAATTTTTATAAAAACAGGGAATTTTTTTATTTTAGAAATAAGAATTGTATGTTATACTAATGAACGTTGCCACTCCCAGACAGGCAGAGAAGGGAGGGTTGACAGTGCAAGAACTATTCATTTCATTTTTTCTTTCCGTTATGGCAAGTATAGTAGCCTACTATATCTGCAAATGGCTGGACGGTAAGAAATAACTGGCAGCCAGCCTAAGGTTTAAGCCGCCTTGCCCAAAAGGCACAGAAAGCCCCACGAGTTGCAGCTCGTGGGGCTTTTGTTGACTTTGCAAGCCATTCATTTCATTGCCTATCGGCATTATAGCATATGAAAATTTAAAATGCAATATTCTTAAGTTTTAAAAATAAGATTTCTTTTTCATCTATTTTTCCACAACGCAAAAACCGGAATGCTTACACATTCCGGTTTCCAGTAGAGCGCGAGACGGGATTCGAACCCGCGACCCCAACCTTGGCAAGGTTGTACTCCACCCCTGAGCCACTCGCGCATTTTTCATTTTTTATCTTGTTAAGTGCTCGCTGCACCTTACAAATGATACTATACAGGAACTTCCCTCATTTGTCAACACTTATTTTCAATTTTTTTCAAAAAAATCAAAAAACATCTACGATTCACCCAATTTTCGCCCTTCTGGCGGATCCAGCCGCTTTACCACCGTCCCCACCGTCAGACCTCGCGTGGCTTCGTACCTGCATCGCAGGTACGAAGCCGCACGAGGTCGTCCGAGGTCGTCCGTCCTTTCTCCCCTAAGCCTTCAGAATCGCGCTCAGCACATACTGATTATTTGAGAAGTTTTTCTGCGAAATATCCCCGAGTCTGATCAGGTCAACATCCAGCCACAGCTCCTCTGCTGCCACCATCATATTTGCAAACATAATCCCGAAATTCACCTCATCCCACTTCCGAAGCTTCTCCACACTGTGCTTCTTCGAGAAAATATGAATTCTGTTATCATACACCACAAATCTCCACGGCTGGCTGTTCATACTGGATGGCGACAGTCTCGCCGCTTCCAGCATCTGCGTCATCCACTGCCGCGGCACCTCTTTGAACACACAAAGATCCTCCAGCGGCAGTCTCTTTGCTTCACTTTGCCGTCTCGTATGCGAACCATGACTCTTACCAAAAGCGACGATCCCCACCAGCCGCTTTCCGTTCTTCTCAAGCTCCGCCTTTTTCACACGATTACTTCCGATAAAGCAGGTTCCCAGTCCGATACTGCACAGATACAGCACCATCTGTTCCATAATATAACCCACGTTCATCAGATATCGTTCTGACTCCTCCGAATAAAAAGCCATATAATACGGCGCCTTCACACTGAACATACTGAGCATTCTCTCCTGCCCTTTTCTGTTGTCCAGAATCGCCATATCCACACCGATGCCCGAAAACAGTGCCGGCATCTCCTTATAATGCTCCCAAATCTTATCCAAAGTCTGCGGCGGAAGCGTATCAAAACAATAATTCCTTACTGATTTTCTAACAAAAATAGCCTCATATAAATTCATACTCTCACCCTTACTTCATCTGCTATCCGTCTGTTTTTGTTACAGTTCACTGCTGAATGAACAGTAATATTTCTTTCATAGCCGGCCGCGGCCCGCTCCCCATTTTTACAGGAGCAAAGCCGCATTCCGAAAAATTTACGTTTAATCTTCCGCATTCGACAGAAATACGGAAATTCTCCCTCTTAATCGCAAATATTTTTCAATTTCCAGCTCATCCATTTTTACTCTGTAATAATATTGTAACATATCCAAAAACTTTTTCAAGGGAAAAACGCGCCAAATTTTGTATATTTTTCACACATATTTCCCATCAAATTTATGCAACTTTAAAACCTGTGCTTACGCTTCCGCGGTCAGCTCCTCCACATAAGAAGCAAACACATCCAGCGCCTCTTCCACCGGCTCCGGCTTCGTCATATCGACGCCGCAGATCTTCAAAAGGTCAATCGGATCCATCGAGCAGCCGCCGCTTAAGAACTGTTTGTACTTCTCCACGATACCCGGCTCCCCTGCCAGGATCTTGCTGCTGATCGCAATCGCCGCCGAAAATCCCGTTGCATACTGATATACATAGAACGGTGTATAAAAATGCGGAATTCTCGCCCATTCCAGCGCGATCTGCGGATCCGAAATCATATCCGGTCCGAAATACTCCTTGTTGATCGACAGATACAGCTCCGAAATACCGTCCGCCGTCAGCGTGCCTTCCTCTGCCATCTTCTCATGAATCCGCTTCTCAAACTCCGCAAACATCGTCTGGCGGAACACCGTTCCCTTAAACTGATCCAGGAAATAATTCAGCAGGAAAATCTTCTCCTCTTTTTCTTTCGCATGCTTCAGCAGATAGCGGATCAGCAGTGCCTCGTTGCAGGTTGATGCCACCTCAGCGACAAAGAGGCGGTACTCCGCATACGTAAACGGCTGCGTATGGTTCGAATACCAGGAATGCAGCGAATGGCCCATCTCATGCGCCAGTGTGAAGACCGAATCGATATTTCCGTTAAAGCTCATCAGCACATACGGATGGGAATCGTAAGAACCCCAGGAGTAAGCACCGCTCTTTTTTCCTTCGTTCTCATAAACATCCACCCAGCGCTCCGAAAAGCCCTTGTCCAGCAGTGCCACATAATCATCCCCGAGCACGGCAAGCGCTTTCTTCACGATCTCGATCGCCTGCTCATACGTATATTTCTGCTCGTACTCTTTCGTCAGAGAAACGTAAACATCATACATATGAAGTTCATCCACACCGAGCAGCTTTTTACGCAGTGCCACGTAGCGGTACATCGCCGGCATTTTTGCATGAATCGCCTCGAGCAGCTTGTCGTAAACCGAAACCGGGATATTTCCGCCATCCAGCGATGCAGCCAGTGCAGATGGATATTTTCTTACATCTGCAAAGAATGCGGCCTGTTTCAGATTGGCACCGAACGTTGCGGCGAGCATGTTTTTGTGTTTTTCATACTCCGCATAATACTTCTCAAACGCTTCTTTTCTGACCCGGCGGTCCTTCGACTGTAAAAATCCGACGAAGGTGCCGTGGCTCAGTGGAACCTGATTTTCCTCTTCATCCGTGACCGGCTGGAATCTGAGGTCTGCGTTCGAAAATGCCGAAAAAATCTGATCCGGGCTGGATGCCATCTCTCCGGCTTTTGCAAGAACCGCCTCCATCTCCGGCGAGAGAATGTGCTCTTTCTTGCGGAAATTTTCTTTTAATATGCGATCGTACAGACGGAGCGGCTCATATGCTTTTTCAAATTCTGTAACCGTCTCCTCGTCAAGCTCCAGGATCTCCGGCTCTACGAAAGAAGAGGCATCCGCAAGAACAGCCATCATGCTGTCCATCTTTCCGGCATAGCCCTGATACTTCTGATTTCCCATATCCTGGTGATATTTCTGGCTTGCATAGACATACAGGCTGGAAAAGACGCGGCTGATGTCATCCAGACCGGAAAGAACGTCATACAGCGCTTCTGCACTCTCTTTCATTGTTCCCTGTTTTGCGCGGAACGCTTCTATTTTCTTCGCAAGCTCCTGCTCTGTTTTCTCAAATTCTTCATCACTACCAAACAAACTCGAAAGATCCCAGCAGTACGCCGGATCCATCTCTTCTCTTTTTTTCAGTTTAATTTCTGCCATATTTCTCCCTTCATCCATCTTTTTAGACGGAACTATTTCTGCGGTTTTTCTTCTAATACTAATGTGCCGCACTTACGCTTAGTTTACCACAATTTAACCTCTAAATCTAAAATTTTTTCTTAATTTTCTTGACAAATCCATAAACCGATTGTATGATTGTACTATCAAATTAATACAACAGTACAAAAGGAGTGAATGCCATATGCCATGGAATCTTGATTCCTCGCGGCCGATCTATCTGCAGATCATCGAGCGGGTACAGATGGACATCATCACCGGGCGCTATCAGCCGGGCGATAAACTTCCGTCCGTCCGCGATCTCGCGCAGGAGGCCGCCGTCAACCCGAACACAATGCAGAAAGCGCTTTCCGAACTGGAACGCAGCGGACTGATCTATTCCCAGCGGACCAGCGGACGCTTTATTACCGAAGATAAGGAGTTGATTCATCAGATGAAAAAAGAACTTGCCGCCGCAGAAGTATCTGCTTTTGTTGCCCACATGAAACAGCTCGGCATAACCCCGGAGGAAATCCGGCAGCTACTTGCCGAAACGATTGAGGAGGAAGAAAATCATGAGTGAACTTGTAACGTGTAAAGACCTGACGAAGCGCTTCGGAAACCACACCGCGCTCGATCATCTCAACCTTTCCCTGGATTCCGGGAAAATTATCGGACTGCTGGGGCCCAACGGAAGCGGAAAGACGACGCTCTTAAAGCTGCTGAACGGACTGCTGACCCCGAGTGAGGGTGAAGTCCTCATCGCCGGAAATCATCCCGGTATTGAGACAAAACGGATCGTCTCCTATCTGCCGGATAAAATGTATCTCGGCAGCTGGATGCGCGTCTCGGATCTTTTAACGTATTACAGCGATTTCTTTGAGGACTTTGACATGTCCCGCGCCAATGCCATGCTGGAATCCTTAAAAATCAGCCCGAAGGACCGTTTGAAAACGATGTCGAAGGGAACGAAAGAGAAAGTCCAGCTCATCCTCACGATGAGCCGCCGCGCAAAGCTCTACTGCCTCGACGAGCCGATTGCAGGCGTCGATCCGGCAGCACGCGATTACATTTTATCTACGATTTTAAACAACTACGAACCAGACGCATCCATCCTCATCTCAACACATCTGATTTCCGATGTCGAAAATATTCTTGATGAGGTCATCTTTATCCAGGAGGGCCAGTTAAAACTGCACGCCTCGGTTGAGGATATCCGGATGCAGGAGGGTGAATCGATTGATTCTTATTTCAGGGAGGTATTCAAATGTTAAAAAAATGTCTGAAACATGAGTGGAAAGCATGCTGGAAAAACATGGCGCTGCTGAACGGTGCCGCCATTTTCATGGGCGCTCTCGGAGGCTTCGGATTCCTCTTTTCCCAGATTTCTGAGCTGCCGGATCTGCTGATCGTCCTCTATCTGTTTGCATACGTTTTGATTGTGATCGCCGCATCCGTCATGACACAGGTGCTGATGATCCAGCGCTACTATAAAAATCTTTTTACCGACGAAGGGTATCTGACCAACGTCCTTCCGGTATCGGCAACGGATCATATTCTCTCCAAAATGCTGGTTTTCGGCGCATGGAGCATCTTAAACGCACTTTCCGTTCTCGCTTCCTTCGCTTTTTTGCTTCTGCCGTCCGCAATCCGGTATTTTACCGCAAACACCCTGCTTTTTTACAACAAGACCATGACCTTTTCCGATTTTCTGTCCTATCTCTGGGCACAGATTACCGGTGTTGCCGATGCTGCTTTTTCCCTGATCGGCATCACGAACCACATCGGTATGGCACTGTTTTCCATCGTTGGCTTCTTCGCTTCGCTGTTCTTTGGCATTCTTCTGTTCTATGCCGCCATCAGCATCGGAAGCCTGGTATCCAGCCACAAAATTCTGACGGCTGTCCTCTCTTACATCGGCATGACTACCGTGATCCAGATCTTCGGCGGAATCAGCATCGTCCGTGTTTTCCAGGACTCCACACCGACTGCTGTGGTTACCACATCCTCGGTTTCCACACTTATCATCACCGTGGTGCTCTGCATTGTTCTGTTCCTGATCTGCCGCTATATCTTAAGCAGACGGCTGAATCTTTCATAAAAATTGCATTAAAAAGCGCCGCCGCGGACGAACCGAATCGTCTGCGGCGGCGTTTTGTATGCATGTTCTGCACTTATGCCAGATGCCAGATATCCTCGTTGTACTGTGCAATGGTACGGTCGGAGGAGAAGAAGCCTGCTTTTGCGATGTTGATCAGGCACTTCTTGTTCCATGCATCTTTATTCTCGTAGTCTTTGTATACTCTTTCTTTTGTCTTGATGTACTCTTTCAGGTCGAGCAGCGTCATGAACCAGTCTTTGTTCAGGATCTCTTTGTAGAGTCTCTCCAGGCAAACCTTGTCGCCGATAGCAAGAAGCTCATCGCTGACGATGAAATCAACCAGCTTTGCAATCTCCGGATCTTCGTCATAGATGTCTTTTGAGCAGTAAGCAGCATCTGCGTACAGGTCGATGACATCCTGCGGTTTCTTTCCGAAGATGTAGATGTTCTCTTTTCCGACAAGATCGCCAATCTCAACGTTTGCACCGTCTTCTGTTCCAAGCGTCAGGGCACCGTTCAGCATGAATTTCATGTTTCCGGTTCCGGAAGCCTCTTTGGATGCCAGGGAGATCTGCTCGGAGATATCTGCTGCCGGGATCACCTTTGCAGCTTTTGATACGTTGTAGTTCTCAAGCATAATCACTTTGAAGTACGGGCTTACCTCAGGATCGTTATCAATCAGCTCCTGCAGGCACAGGATCAGATGGATGATATCTTTTGCGATGATATAAGCCGGTGCAGCCTTTGCACCGAATACCATGGTGATCGGGGTTTTCGGCTTGTTGCCGCTCTTGATATCCATGTATTTGTAAATAGCGTACAGGGCGTTCATCTGCTGGCGTTTGTACTCATGAAGACGTTTTACCTGTACGTCGATGATGGAATTTTCATCCAGCGCGATATTCTGTGTCTCATACAGGAACTGTTTGAGATCCAGTTTACGGTTGTGTTTGATCTCCTCAAGTTTTGCAAGAACCTTCTTGTTGTCTTTGTATTTAAGCAGTTTTTCCAGCTCGTCGGCATCTTTTTTGAATCCCGGTCCGATCAGGCTCTCAATATACTGTGCCAGTTCACGGTTGCAGTGCAGCAGCCAGCGGCGGAAAGTGATTCCGTTTGTCTTGTTGTTGAATTTCTCCGGATAAATATCGTAGAACGGTTTCAGCTCGGAGTTTTTCAGGATCTCGGTGTGCAGTGCTGCAACGCCGTTAACAGAAAATCCGTAGTGGATATCCATGTGTGCCATATGGACGCGCTGATCCTTGTCGATGATCGCTACTTTCTCATCTTTGTATTTCTTCTTTGCCTGTGCGTCCAGCTCGTGGATAATCGGCATCAGGTGCGGAACAACCTCCTCGAGGTAATCGATCGGCCATTTTTCCAGTGCCTCTGCCAGGATGGTGTGGTTGGTGTAAGCACAGGTCTTGCTTACAACATCGATGGCTTCCTGCATGGTAAAGCCTCTCTCCTGCAGCAGACGGATCAGCTCCGGAATGACCATGGACGGATGAGTATCGTTGATCTGGATCACAACGTGATCATACAGCTTATGCAGATCGTAGCCCTTCTGCTCGCACTCCATCAGGATGAACTGTGCGCCGTTGCTGACCATGAAATACTGCTGGTAGATACGAAGCAGCTGTCCGGCACGGTCGCTGTCATCCGGGTAGAGGAACAGTGTCAGGTTTTTCTGGATCTGATGCTTGTCAAAGTTGATGCTGTCTGATGGAACGATACTCTCGTCTACCGTATCTACATCGAACAGATGCAGACGGTTACAGCCATTGTTGTAACCCGGTACGTCGATATCATACAGGGTAGAATGCATCGTGAAGTTTTTATACGGAACTGCAAAGGATACCGGCTGTCTGACGAGCCAGCTCTCATTTGTGATCCATGGATTTTTCACTTCTTTCTGTTTGTGGTCGACCAGAAGCTGGCGGAACAGACCGAAGTGATAATTAAGGCCGATACCGTCTCCCGGCAGGCCAAGCGTTGCGATAGAATCAAGGAAGCATGCTGCCAGACGGCCGAGACCTCCGTTTCCAAGGGACGGCTCCATTTCCATCTCCTCGATCTCGGTCAGCTCTCTTCCGTGAGCTGCAAGTGCTTTTTCAACTTCCTCGTACATGCCAAGGTTAATCAGGTTATTGGACAGCAGTTTTCCGATCAGAAACTCTGCTGAAATATAATACAGCTTCTTACTTCCGGTGTTTCTTTTGCGACCTGCCATCTCCTGTTTGGTGATAACCATCAGGGCTTCAAAGATTTCGCTCTTTGTGCAGTTGTCCAGATCTCTTCCAAAACGCTCTTTTAAGATTGCCTGAATTCTTTCTTCCATTTTTTTCTCCTCGTATTGCTGTGGATAAATTCCCACAGTGTCATTTAGTTGCGCTGCCATTCCGGATTTCCTGCAATTGGCAGCTTTCGCAGTTCCATTCAAAGCTTTTCCCTGAATGGGACGGTTCACTTCTGAATCACTTTTGGGGGCAGCGAAACAGCAAATATTTTACTGCTGCGCGATCCGCGACTTCGTAGATTCCCTTACGACGAGTTCCCCATCGTATACTTTGCTGCAGGGTTCTTCTTTTCCTGAAATTAAGGAAAACAGCATCTTCGCCGTCTCTGCGGCAAGCTGCTCCACCGGCTGACGGATCGTTGTGATGCTGGGTATATAATACTCTCCTGCATCAATTCCGTCAAATCCGGCGACGGAAATGTCATCCGGCACGGTAAGCCCTGCCTCTTTTAAGGCACGGCACGCACCGATTGCCAGCGTATCCGCGGTGGCATACAGTGCGGAAAACTCCGTCTTTTTTTCCAGAATTTCTTTTGTTATCTTGTACCCTGTGGCGAAAGAATACGTATCGTCCTTCGTCATATGAAATACCAGATCAGGGTCATAAGGTATCCCATGATCCAGTAAAGCCTGGCGGTACGCATTCAGACGGAGCCGTCCGATACTGATGTCGTCCTCGCAGGCGGTAATGATGGCAATGCGCCGGTGCCCGAGACCACAGAGATAATCTACCATCTTATAGCTTTCCCTGTAGTCATCGACCGATACGCTCGCGCACGGTTTTCCTCCGTCTGAAACCGCCCCGATTGTACTGATCACGTACGGAACCGGGATCTGCGCCATTTTCTCATGCGGATGCGTAAAGTTTCCGCCCAGGAAAATGATGCCGCGCAGTCGTTTTTCTTTGACGATCTCGATCGCGGAGTCTACCTCATTTGCCTTTTCCTCTACTCGCTCAATAATGCAGGCGTATTTCTTTTTTCGCACAACCTCTTCAATCACACTGATCATGTTGTTGAAGAACATGTTGTCCATGCCTTTTACCAGAATGGCAATCGCTTTCGCATTCGACCGCTTCAGGTTTCTGGCACTGTTGTTCGGTACGTAATTCGATTCGGCAATCACCTTTAAAATCATCTCTTTTGTTTCCGGATTGATGTCCGGATGATTGTTCATCGCTCTCGATACGGTACTCACGCCTACCTTACATTTGCGGGCAATGTCCCTGATTGTTACCTGTTCCATATTCTGCAGGCCTCTCCTTTAAACTCTGTACCTGTTCTGCCGGAATCTCTTCCGGCTTGTTTCCCCGGCCTGTTTTGCTTTCTTTCCAGCGCGTGTTTTTATTTTGCAATACGTGCTGTAATCTGTGTCAGCCGATGAATTCTCTTTGCCATTTCCGGTGTAAACTGTCCCGGAAGCAGGCGCCATTTCCAGTTATTTCCAAGTGTAGACGGATAGTTAATTCTCGCCTCCGTGCCAAGGCCTAAAAACTCCTGCATCGGAGTGACAGCCAGATTTGCCACGCTCTCCATTGACATGCGAATGAAATCCCACGGGAGTTCCTCGTCGGTACTCTTTGCATTTCCCATATACTCTTTGGAGAATTCGCGGTCTTCCTCACTCATGACATAATACCATCCAAGAATCGTATCGTTGTCGTGTGTTCCGGTGTAGACAACACAGTTTCTCTCGTAATTGTGCGGCAGATAATCGCTCTCCTCACGGGAGTCAAAAGCAAACTGCAGCACCTTCATACCCGGATAGCCGGATTCTTTTACCATTTCGATCACGCTCTCGGTAAGGTATCCCAGGTCTTCTGCGATAACGTCCACATCGCCGAGCTTTTCTTTGACGGTGTTGAACAGGTCCATGCCCGGTCCTTTTTCCCAGTGGCCGCGCTCTGCCGTCTGATCACCGAATGGGATGGAATAATATTCATCAAATCCGCGGAAATGGTCGATGCGGACAGTATCGTACAGTTTAAACACGTGAGCCAGACGTAACAGCCACCATGCATAACCTGTGCTCTTATGATAGTCCCATCTGTATAACGGGTTGCCCCAGAGCTGTCCGGTTGCGGAGAACGCATCCGGCGGGCATCCGGCAACTGCTTTTGGCTGGTTGTCCTCATCAAACTGGAACAGAACCGGATTTGCCCAGGTGTCGGCGCTGTCAAATGCAACATAAATCGGAATATCACCGATAATACGGATACCCTTTTCATTTGCGTATGCTTTCAGTGCTTTCCACTGTTTCAGGAACATAAACTGCTGGAATTTGTAAAATGCAACCTCCTCGGCAAGTTCTTCCCGTTTCTGATTCAGTGCTGCTTCTTCTCTGTCTTTTAATTCTGCCGGCCACTCACTCCAGCTGATTCCGCCGAGTGCATCCTTAATCGCCATATACAGCGCATAATCCTCCAGCCAGTAACCATTTTCCGATACAAATGCATCATATACGTCATCTGCCGCAAATCTTTCAAATGCTTTTCTGAGTACTTTGAAACGGGACAGATAAATCTTTTCGTAATCAATATACTCCGCGTTGTCGCCGAAATCGCACGCATCACACTCTTCTTCTGTCAGAAGTTCCTCTTTTACCAGGGTCTCCAAATCAATAAAATATGGATTTCCGGCAAAAGTAGAGAACGACTGGTACGGCGAATCTCCATATCCCGTCGGTCCAAGTGGAAGAATCTGCCAGTAGCTCTGGCCGGCCTCCTCCAGGCGATCCACAAATTCATACGCTTCTTTCGAAAAACATCCGATACCATATCGGGACGGCAGCGAAGCTACCGGAAGTAAAATACCACTTGCTCTCATTTTTAAACCCTTTCTCCTTGTCGTTTTTTCTATCCATCCGACCCCACAAATACATAATTCCTGTTCACGGATACGCAGCAAATTGTAACTTATGCAACCCCTATAGCCAGCTCATTTTGTTTCGTAAAAACAGGGCTGTCGGTATCTCGCCTGTATTTCCGGAAACGGTGTCGGTAACGTTTCCGGAACTCGTTATATTTACAATACCATACTCTGCATCAAAAAACAACCCCCAACCCCCTTATCATATTTACCAAATATTGAATCCTCTGTTTATTCAAAACAACGAATTTGCATTTTTGTAACGATGCAAAGCCATACATAAAAAGACAGCATGCGGGGGGCGGAACCGCTTTGGGCACTTAAAAATCATGAATTTTTCAAGCCTCCCATATAGGTTCTGTCCCCGCATGCTGTCTTTTGCGGTATCTGTTTTTCACTTAAAACTCCAGAATAATCTTTGTTCCGGTTCCAAGCGTACTCTCAATTTTAATCTTCGCATCATGAAGAATCGCTCCATGCTTCACAATGGAAAGTCCAAGTCCCGTACCTCCCGTTTCGCGGGAATGACTCTTATCCACACGATAGAACCGTTCAAAGATCCGCTCCTGATCTTCCTTTGCAATTCCGATTCCGGTATCTGCCACAGATACCACTGCCCGTCCGTTTCTTCCGCGGGAAACCGTCACTTCGACCTCACCGTCCCTGCGGTTGTACTTGATCGCATTGTCGCAGAGATTGTAGATCATCTCATAGAGAACCTGCCGTGCACCTTTGATCCGGCAGCTCTCTCCTCTCAGTGTCATCTTCACCTGCTGCTCCTTTGCCCGTATGGAAAGATGTCCCTCGACATCACGGCAGATCTGCATCAGATCCACTTCCTCCATCGGGATCGACTGGTCGTTCTCGTCCAGTCTGGACAGCTTGATAATATCCTCGACAAGAGAGCTTAACCTGCTCGCCTCACTGTGGATTCTTCCCGCAAATTTTGGAATATCCTCCGGTTTTACCATGTTATTTTCTATGATCTCCGCATATCCGGAAATTGACATCAGTGGTGTTTTCAGCTCATGTGACACATTGGCAGAAAACTCACGGCGCATCACCTCCGCTTTCTGTTTTTCTGTCACATCCAGCACCAGGATGACCGCACCGGATACAACATTGTCCACACGCACCGGATTAGCAAGAAGCTGATAGACTCTTCCGTTTAATTCCAGCATCCGCTCCTCGGAACTGCCCTCCAGAGCATGATCCAGCGCCTCCTTCAGCTGCTCATTGCGGCTGACTGTCACAATATTGTGATTGATGCACTCCTCTGCCGTCACATCAAACAAATTCTGTGCCGAGCGGTTGATGGAGAGTACAACCGACTGGTTTGTCACGATCAGACCATCCTTCATATATTCCGTGATGGCAAGATACTCCTCCTGATTATGGCGGAGCTCCTCCATCTGCTGCTGGATCTGCTTCTGCTGCTGATGAATTCTGCCAAGCAGCGGACTCAATTCCTCATACGCTTTGTTGTCCAGCGGATGATTCAGATCAATCTCATTGATCGGCTTTACGAGTGCCTTTGTCATATGGCTGACCATCATCAGCTCTACGACAAGAACTGCCGCAATCAGCACAGCCACAAGCCATATATTCCGCAGCATCACACCGAACACACTGTCCGTTGTCAGGGAAACACGGATGATTTTTCCATTGTCCAGGCGCAGTGCCGTATAATATGTTTTGCTCCGCAGCGTTTCGGAATAACGGGAAATATTGCTTTCCCCTGTCTTTTCTGCCTCAATCACCTCCGGCCGCCCGGAATGATTTCCCATCATCTTCGCATCCTCGACCGAATCAAACAGAACGGTTCCGTCCGTGTCAATCAGGGTGACCCGACTTGCTGTAATCTTTCCGGCCGGTTTATCCAGACTGTCATCACCCATCTTGTCCAGAAAATACCTGTAATACTCACATTCATTTCTCACCGAAACACGAAGCTGCTCCGCCGTATTGTTGTACATTGCCCAGCTCATGGTGAAAAAAGTCAGGATAATCGCAGCGATAATCAACGCTCCCGCATGTTGAAAGACTTTTTTACGCATCTTACTTTCTCAGCCTCCTATCCGGTATCCCACGCCGCGGACCGTCTCGATCAGCTCGCCGCATTCGCCCAGCTTCTGGCGGAGTGTACGCACATGAACGTCTACCGTACGGGTTTCTCCGTCAAAATCATAACCCCAGACATGGCCGAGCAGACGGTCTCTCGTAAGGACAATTCCTTTATTTTCCATTAAAAATTTCAGCAGTTCAAACTCTTTTAAGGTCAGGGTAACCTTCTCCCCTTTGGCCAGAACCTGATGCTGCTTTACCTGGATCTGCAGATCCCCGGTCTCCAGCACATCGTTTTCCTTCTCTTCTTTTCCGGCACGGCGCAGCACGGCACGTACCCTTGCGATAAATTCCATCATGCCGAACGGCTTGGTAATATAGTCATCGGCTCCGCAGTCCAGGCCCATGACCTTATCATACTCAGCGCCCTTTGCCGTTACCATAATGACCGGAATTTCTTTTGTTACTTCCGATGCCTTGAGGCGTGAAAGAATTTCAAGACCATCCTCTCCCGGAAGCATGATATCCAGGAGAATCAGATCCGGAAGCTGTTCTGCAATAGCTGCATTCAGCTCTTTTCCGCTTTCCAGGCCTCTTGCGGTAAAACCGCTCGATTCCAGTGTGTATACGATCAGTTCCCGTATATTTCTTTCATCTTCCACGCAGTAAATCATCTGTTATTCCCCTTTATGGTGACCGTTAATGGAATACACAACCCATTCCGCAATGTTTGTTGCATGGTCACCGATTCTTTCATAATATTTTGCAATCATCAGATAGTCCAGAGACTGGACATCTGTGGTAATTCCCTTTCGCATACCCTGCAGAATTTCATCCTTTACCTCGTCAAAAAGATCATCCACGATATCATCGGAATCGATAACCTCCCGTGCAAGCTTCAGATCCTGCTTAACGTATGCATCGATGCATTTTGTTACCATAGAAGCTGTTGCTTTCGCCATATCCTTCAGACGGATGCTTGCATCCGGCACATCAAGACTCGTTACTTTTACGATATCCGCAATATCTGCTGCCTGGTCTCCGATCCGCTCCATATCGGTAATCATTTTTAATGCCGCAGATACCTGACGCAGATCACGTGCTACCGGCTGCTGCTGTAAAATGATGCGGAAGCAGAGATCCTCGATCTCCCGTTCTTTCGCATCGACAACCTGGTCTTTTTTGATAATCTCTTCTGCCGCTCTCTGGTTTCCCTCCAGCAGAACCTCATACGTCCGTCCGATTGCCTGCTCGCAGAGTGCGCCAAGCTCAATCAGCTCCGTGTGCAGAATTTCCATCTGCTGCTCAAATCTTTCCCTCATATCAGCCAAACCTCCCTGTAATGTAATCCTCTGTCCGTTTATCCTTCGGCATGGAGAAGATCTGTTCGGTCTCTCCGTATTCTACTACCTCGCCTAACAGGAAAAATGCGGTTTTGTCGGAAATTCTGGCTGCCTGCTGCATATTGTGGGTTACCATGACAATAGTATAATCTTTTTTCAATTCTACCGCAAGATCTTCGATTTTGGAAGTAGAAATCGGATCCAGTGCTGAGGTTGGTTCGTCCATCAGAAGAACCTCCGGCTGTACGGCAAGAGCACGCGCAATGCAAAGACGCTGCTGTTGTCCGCCGGACATGCCAAGTGCGCTTTTCTTCAAACGGTCCTTCACCTCATCCCAGATTGCCGCCTGTCGAAGAGACTGCTCCACAATATCATCCAGCTTCGCTTTGGAACGGACACCATGGGTTCTGGGGCCATAGGCAATATTGTCGTAAATGCTCATCGGGAACGGATTTGGTTTCTGGAATACCATGCCGACCCGTTTTCGGAGTCCGTTGACATCCATTTTTCCGCCGTAGATGTTTTCTCCGTCCAACAGCATTTCACCGGTGATCCGGCAGCCCGGAACGAGATCATTCATTCTGTTGATGGATTTTAACAGGGTCGATTTACCACAGCCGGAAGGTCCGATAAAAGCCGTCACTTCATTGGCATCAATGCTCAAGTTGATATTTTTTAATGCATGAAAGTCTCCGTAATAAAGATCCATATTGGATACATCTATTTTGCTCATGTTTTTTCCTCGTCTCTCTTTTATTTCTTTGCAATTTTCTTCGCAATCATTCCGGAACAGCCGTTGATCAGAAGGACAATCAGCATCAGGATGACGCCGGTTGCATACATCTGATTCATATAAAGGCCTTCACTGGAAAGTGCATACATATGAACGGCAAGGGTACGGCCGGAATCCATAAGGCCTGCCACCTTTGCAATCGTTCCTGCTGTGAAAAGAAGCGCTGCCGTCTCTCCTACGACACGGCCTGTCGCAAGAATGACACCGGAAAGAATGCCGGGTACGGCAGATGGAAGAACAATTTTAAAAATCGTACGAAGCTTTCCGGCTCCCAGTCCAAAGCTTGCTTCCCGATAGGAATCCGGAACCGATTTTAAGGCTTCTTCTGCTGTTCGCATAATCAGCGGAAGAATCATGATGGCAAGGGTACAGGCACCGGACATCATCGAGTATCCCATTTTCAGGGTTTTCGTAAAAAACAGCATACCGAACAAACCGTAAACAATCGACGGAATACCGGAAAGGGTCTCTGCCGTAATCCGGATCAGCCCAACCAGTTTTCCGCGTTTGTTGGCATATTCAACCAGATAAATCGCCGAGAAAATGCCGAGGGGCGCAGCAAGCAGAAGGGAAAGTACCGTCATCGTAACAGTGTTGATGATCGCCGGAAGCATCGTAACATTCTCTGTATTATAGGTCCAGGCAAACTGCTCCAGTGTCAGGTTTTTCACGCCACGAATCAGAATGAATCCAACCAGGAAAACCAGAACGGCAAGTGCAAGAATGGCTGCTCCCCAGGTAATTCCGGTCAGCACGGAGGAAAAAACACTTTTGTGATACGTAACCTTTGTTCTTTCTTTTTCTTTTGTATTTATTTTTACAGCTTCCATTGTATTTACAGCTCCATTTCCTTTAATCACCATAATGTACCCTCCGGTTCAGCATAGACACCGATAAATTGATCAGCAGGATAAAGACAAACAGCACAACACCCGTTGCAATCAGCGCTTCCCGGTGAAGTCCGGATGCATATCCCATCTCCAGTACAATATTGGCTGTCATGGTACGAAGGCCTTCTGTGATTCCTTTTGGCATACGAGGCTGGTTTCCGGCAATCATAATCACTGCCATCGTCTCTCCGATGGCGCGTCCGATGCCAAGAACGATGCCGGCCAGGATTCCGGATTTTGCCGCCGGGACAACTGCAAAAAAAACGCTCTGGGAATGCGTTGCACCAAGGCCAAGGCTTGCTTCATAGTAGGATTCCGGAACGCTTGTAATGGCGGATTCTGTTACACCGACCACGGTCGGAAGAATCATAACGGCCAGAAGAATAGATGCCGTCAGCATTGTGTTTCCGTTTTTGCCTGTCAGCTGTGCCATCAACGGGACGATCACAACCAGTCCGAAAAATCCATATACGATAGACGGAATACCGGCCATCAGGTTAATACCTGATTTGCAGATGCCGTAAAACTTTTTCGGACAGTAACGGGAAAGAAACACCGAAGTAAGAATGGCAACCGGCACACCCATCAGGATTGCAAGGCCGGTCACGCAGATACTGCCGACAATCATCGGCAGGATACCGAAAATGTTGTTTCCCGGTTTCCACACGGTACCGGTCAAAAATTTCAGCGGTCCGATTTTAAAAATAGCAGGAACGCCATTCATGAACAGGAAAATGCAGATCAGTGCAACAGCCAGTACGGAGCAGCACGCCGCAATCAGGAATACAAGTTTCATGATCGTTTCTCTTAGTTTCATAAGATAAATCCTTTCATTTCATTGTTTCGCGGAGCGTGTTTGAAAAAGACTTTCGTTTTTTTCCTTACGAACTGCTTTTTCAAGCACGTTCCGAAAGACAGCTTCTTTTTCTGAACATTTTCAGATACGGAAGTAAGAGCGATTTTCCATTGTTCGCCCTTACTTCTTTTTCCATTGCTTTATACATTCTTTATTTTACATCTGCCCAGTCGGTTGTGTCGCCAACATAGATGCTCTTTACCTGATCGCTGGTCAGCCCATCGGTCGGGTTCTCTTTGTTTACGATGACAGCAATACCGTCGGTTGCGATTACGGTTGCGGTAAGTCCTAAGGATTTCTCCTCATCCTTTAAGTCACGGGATGCCATACCGATGTCGCAGAGACCGTCGCTTGCGGAAGTGATACCTGTTGTGGAATCGCTCTGCTGTACTTCGATGTTAGCGTTTGAATTTACTTTTGTATAAGCCTCTTTTAATTTTTCCATCAGTGGTGTTACAGAGGAAGATCCTGCTACCACAACCTTTTCACCGCTGCAGCTTCCTTCGTAGGCTTTGGTATCTTTGATTGCAATATATCCGTCATCTGAAACAACCTGCTGTCCGTCGGTGCTTAAGATGTAGTCCATGAAATCCTGCGCATCTGCGGAAAGACCGTCTTTTGTTACAATGTTGAACGGACGGCTTACTTTATAGGAACCGTTTTCTACGTTCTCTGCGCTTGCCTCTGCTCCGTCGATTTTCAGTGCTTTGACTTCATCATTTAAGGATCCAAGGGAGATATAACCGATTGCGTACTGGTTACCTGCCACCGTGCTCATCATAACGGAAGTATTGTTGGTGATCTGTGCATCAACGGTGGTGTTGTCTACTTTCTCACCTGCATCGTTTTTCTCTTCTACACCGAACAGCTCGATGAATGCACCTCTGGTACCGGAACCATCCTCACGGGAGATCACGCTGATCTGTCCGGAGAAATCTCCGCCTGCTGCGGTGCTGTCACCGTCTGTGCTGCCATCTGCCTCTGTTGCAGAAGCCTCTTTTGTAGTGTCTGCTGTGGAAGAACTGCTGCTATCGCTGCTTCCACATCCTGCAAGCATTCCTGCAGCCATCATTGCGGTTAAGGTGATTGCAATTACTTTTCTCTTCATAATATTCTTTTCTCCTCTTTTCACACGGGATTTTTGTGATTTCTATTTTGTAAAATCGCAATCCCGACGTTTTTTACATTTCGTTTTTACAGGTTTCATCATAACAACGGCGTGTAAAATGCAAAATCTCAGAGATGTTAAGTTTATGTAAAACATGAGTTTTTTCTTTTTTACATTCCATTTTTCCGGTCGTAAACCGCTCCGTCACATCTCTCGCAAGTGGCACATTTTTTCCGCGCAGTGCAATCCTGCCCAAAGGATCTTTTTCTCCGCAGGAAATTCCAACAAGATTTCCCATAGAAAAAAAGGCTCCCCGGAATACTCTTTTTTCAGAGTATTCCGGGGAGCCTTTTTCTAAAGCATATGCAAAAGCGGATATTCGCAATCCTCTTATTCCGTCACCAGCACGTCAAGCTTTTCGGACGCTTCTTCTAACAGGTCAATGATCGGCAGATGCTGCGGGCATACACTCTCACACTGACCACACTGCACGCAGTCTTCTGCTTTTCCCGATGTTTCCAGCAGCTTTTTATAATAATTTTTCGCGCGGTCTTCTTCTCCATACAGGCGGATGGTATTCAATGCCTTGAACACATCCGGAATCGCGATTCCCATCGGACATCCGTCGCAGCAGTAACGACAGGCGGTACATGGAACCGCCGGACTCTTTTTCAGCGCTTCCTGTGCTTTGGCGATCACTGCTTTTTCTTCCTCGTTTAACGGTACAAAATTTCGGAAGGTTTTGATATTATCCTCCATCTGTTCCTCGTTTGACATACCGGAGAGCACGGTTGCAACACCCGGGAGGGAAGCCGCAAAGCGGAGTGCCCAAGACGCAATCGATGCATCCGGATGAACGCGTTTCATCTCTGCTTCAATCTCTTTGCCTGCTGATGCAAGGGAACCGCCCTTTACCGGCTCCATAACGAGGAACGGCATATCGTATTTCCGAAGCACCTCATACAGACGTCCGGACTGGATCAGCGGATTGTCCCAGTCAGCATAGTTCATCTGGATCTGGACAATTTCAACCTCCGGATGCTCGGAGAGAATCTTGTCAAGCAGCTCCGGCGTTCCGTGGAAGGAGAAACCAAAGTGTTTGATCAGTCCCTCTTCTTTTTTCTTCTTGGCCCAGTTGAAACAGTCGTATTTCACATAGCCTTCATAGTTTGCGCCGTCTTCTACGCTATGCAGCAGGTAATAATCAAAGTAGCCTGCTCCGGTGCGCGCGAGCTGATCGTTGAAAATGCGGTCACGGCCTTCGATGCCCTCGTCCATCATCCACTGCGGGAGTTTTGTCGTCAGAGTAAAACTTTCTCTCGGATGACGCTCTACCAGCGCTTTTTTCACGATGCTCTCCGATTTTCCGCCGCAGTACATATAGGCGGTGTCAAAATAGTTCATTCCGGAGGCAAGGTACGCATCCACCATTTTACAGATCTGCTCCAAATCCAGTTCTCCGTCCTTCTCCGGAAGGCGCATCATGCCAAATCCTAATTTCGGCATTTTTGTTACATCTACACTCATGTTAAAATATCCCCTTTCTTTTCCGCAGAAAACCTTCGTTTCCTCAGTATTGTTGAAAAAATTGTAGCATTAAAGTATACTTGAAAGTCAATAGTTTTTTTTATTTTTGTCAAAATTTTTCTTTGACTTTTTCCGTTTCCGGTGGTATTCTGGTAAAAAATTATGATTACAAAAGGAGTAGCACTATGATCTGGAAAAACCAGTTTCTTCACCTCACAAATGGCGATGTTTCAGCTGTTTATGGGGATAGTGCGCTCTTTTTTAAGTAAACTTCACATCTTGTATTCTTAAAATCACACAGAAAATGCACGTGTCTCCCCATCAGAATTTTACTATATTTTGACAAGGAGATTTTTTTATGTCTGAGAAAAATACCAGAAAACAAATACGAACTTTATATCTTATGACCACGGTCGGCTATTTTCAGATTGCGGCGGCTTCGTGGGTTGCACTGCTCGCACTCCGTGGATTTTCGCTGCTGCAGATCGGGATGCTCGAAAGTATTTTCCATATCGTGAGCCTCTGCTTTGAACTCCCCTCCGGCGTTGTCGCCGATGTTTTCGGGCGACGGAAAACGCTGATTGCAAGTCAGATGGCCTCCCTGATTTCCGGTACGCTGATGATTTTTTCCACCGGCTTTGCTACAACGGCGCTTGCGCTTGGATGCAGTGCGCTCAGCTATAACCTTGCATCCGGCACACGGGAGGCACTTGCGTATGACAGTCTGAAGCAGAACGGGGACGAATGGTTTTATGCCCGTTTTTCTTCTACCGAAATGATGCTGTACCGTATCACCAATTCCACCGCAACGCTCTGCGCAGGCCTTGCCCTGTGGCTGGGATACCGGCGCGCGTATGCGATTGATCTCTTCTTCGGGCTGATTGCGCTTGGCATTTCATTCCGCCTTGCGGAAGTAAAAACGGACGCAACACCAGTTCATTATCCTGTTGGACAGGAAATCGTTTCGGTTGTGCAGGAAAGCTGGCAGTTTCTTGTCCGTGAGAAAAAAGCAAGAAATATTATGCTGGTGAACGCACTCATCGGTGCCGTTTCTACGCTGGTTCTCTTCTTTTTACAGGCGAAGCTGCCACTCACCGGCATGAACAGCGCGCTGCTTGGACCTGCCCTCTTCGTGATGGGACTCGGCGCGGCACTGGGATCGCGGATGACGGCATACTTTCACAAATACCGCTACCGCGCGATTCTGCTGTTTGGCACGATCGGTGTACTTTTCGCCTTTCTTATGAGCTTTACCGGACTGCCGGCCCTTATGGTCTTCGGCGGATTTATCGGATCCTTTTCCGATGATTTTCTTGAAGTCCGGACCGATATTCTGCTCAATGACATGATCCCGTCCAGGCAGCGGGCGACGCTGATGTCGGTGAACTCGTTTGTCTTTTCTATGATTATGATCGTCCTTTCCACCGTATTTGGATGGATCATGTGATCGTCAAAAATTTACTTACATTGAAAAAAACGCTCATCAGTTTTTTGCTGATGAGCGTTTTTTTCAAAAAATGATCAAACACCGCCGCTCCCTGCCAGAGCGCCGTCCGGGGTCTGCGGGGGTGTGCTTCCCCCCTCCACATTCCCCACCACTTTTTCTTTCTTCAACCACTTCCAGACATCGCCATACACGCGGTACTTCTCTTTCTCATTCAGTATTTCATGCCGCATTCCCGGATACAGCTTTCCTCTGACATTGCGGTACCCGATCAGCCGCATATGGTCGATGGATTTTTTAAAGCGCCGCACATTCACATAACACGGATCATCCCCGCCGGACAAAAACAGCACCGGCAGCTTCCGGTTTGTGCAATGCCATCCATGGAATCCATACGTCTCCTTCAGCAGGTCATTCAGCGCAAAAAAAGCATCATCCGAAAACGTAAAGCCACAGAGTGGGTTTTCTTCATACTCCCGCACCACCTCCGGGTCCGAACAGCACCAGGCGAACCGGCTCTTCTCATCCGCAAACCGCGCCGCAAACGATCCAAACGACATCGCCTCCAGAAGATTGCTCCGATGCTCATCCCCGAGCACCGCCGCTTCTGCGTGTCCTACAGCCGCACCCAGCGGCCGCAGATAATTCTTGCTCGGTGAACCACACACAATCAACGCATCCAGCTCCCTATCATGCTCCTTCGCATACGTGCGCACAACCAGGGATCCCATACTGTGTCCCATCAGAACAAACGGAAGATCCGGGTACTCCTTCTTTGCCCACTTCGTGACAAGAAACAGATCCTCCACAAGTCCTGCGCCGCCTGCGCCGTACATAAATCCGAGGTCCTGCTCCGACTTCACACTCTTTCCGTGCCCGCGGTGATCATGAATCACACACACTACACCGTGTTCCGCCATAAACTCCATAAACGGCAGATACCGCTCCTTGTATTCGCTCATTCCATGGCTGAGCTGCAGAAGCGCCGTCCGCTGTACGCCCTCCTCCGGCTCCACCACAAGCCCGTCAAGCATCAGTCCATCCACCTTCGACTGAATCGTAAAACCTCTTTGCATTGCACCTTCCCCTTTCTTCCAGAACGATGCCGAACTGCCCGAAATTCTAAACCTCCGTGTCCTCCGAAATTTCCGGCGGAACCGCAAACGACAATGTAATCCGATCGTAGCACTCCTCGCACAGATCAAACTCATGCTTTTCCAGGTCCTTCCCGGAAAAGTACCCCCACGTCGTGTCGACCGAGCAGATCCCCTCCAGCAGCATTCCATTCTGTATTTTCATGCTTTTTCCGCAGCAGTTACACACCGCCGCTTCCAGCTCATTTGTGTTTTTGTTGTATTTCCGCATTTTTCTTCCTCCCGTGTATCAAAAAACGTTTCTTTCTTCGTTCCTGACACAAAACAGAAATCAGATTCTCCTGTGTCCTGTCGATTGTAACACATCTTTCCCGCCATTCCTACTGGGAATGAAAGGAAAGTCCTGTGCGTTAAATGCGTATACAATAACGATTTCTCTCTACCTCTTCGGAACCGATTCATCCGTCCGGCTCATCAGCACCGCATCCTCCTTTGGAAGATCGTAGTACCCCTTCCTGAGGCCGTCCTGCACAAAGCCAAGACTCTCATACAGATTCCGCGCCGGCGTATTGCCGATGCGCACATCCAGATGAATGACGCGCACCTTTCTCTCCTGCATCCGACGGAACAGTTCTTCCATCAGTGCACGGCCGATGCCGCGTCTTCTCGCTTTTTCTGCCACGCAGACATTTGTGATCTCACTTTCATCAAAGGAAATCAGGATTCCGAGATATCCTAAAATTTCACCGTCCTCCTCTGCTACAAGAAACAGTGCGTCGTCACGGATCAGAAATGTAAAAAATCCGGTTTCTGTCCACGGAATCGAAAAGTTGGCCTCCTCAATCGGCATCACCTGCTCCAGATCATCGATCTGCATTTCACGGATTGTGATCATTCGCTTTTTTCTCCGTTCTCCTGTTTTTTCACCACATCGGCATGCTTCACAGATTCCCGCTCCGCTCTTTCACGCTCCGCCTGCGATTTTCTCAGGTATTCCGGCTCGTGCTCTTCTGCCGTCTGAATCTTACCTTCTTTGTAATAAACCTCAGCCAGTGCTCCGACGGCTGCCGCTCTCTGGCGGTTGACGTGTGCCGGTGCAAAGGAAAACGGAATCGTCAGCAGTGCCTCTAATTTTTCCCGGTAAACCGCAACGCCGTCCCCGAGGAAAATCACTTCGTGGTCGAGGCAGTTCAGGCCCTCCGCCAGTGCCTCAATGCTCATCGTATCCTGTTCCCAGACCGTATCGAGACGATGATCCGTGTAGCAGTAAACTCCGGTATAGACCTGGTTTCTTCTCGCATCCATGATCGGGCAGACAAATTTGTTAGTATCCCAGATATTGTACGCGATTGCCGCCGTCGTTGGAATGGAAATCAGTGGTTTTTCAAGTGCCAGACCAAGTCCCTTGGCTGTTGCAGAACCGATGCGAAGACCGGTAAACGAGCCCGGACCTCCGGCAACTGCAATCGCATCGATCGTCGAAAGATCCAGCTCTGTCATGTTCGAGATTTCATCCAGCATCGGAAGCAGAGTCTGGGAATGTGTTTTTTTATAATTTACGGTGTATTCCGCAAGCAGTGTGTCATTTTCAACAACAGCCACCGAAGCCACCAGGCCGGAGCTGTCCAGTGCAAGTATTTTCATAATTTTTTGTTTCCTTTCCGATATTTCCTTCCTGTGCAACTCATTTTGGCAGTCTGCCGGAAACAGGAATCTTTACGATTTCCTTTTGTTTTTCCACCACATTCAGGATTTTTTCTTTTATTCCACCGTAATTTTCCGGTAATCAAACCCTTTTTCGAGGTCTTTTTCTATCGTAATCGAAATCGCACCCTCCGGGATCAGCTCTTCAATCAGTTCTGCCCATTCGATCAGGCAGACACCCTCACCGAAAAAATAATCATCGTATCCGATTTCTTCCATTTCTTCTATATCACCGATCCGGTAAACATCGAAATGATAAAATGGCAGACGTCCTTCGGTATATTCCTGAATAATGGTAAATGTGGGACTGTTGACTGCCTCTGTGATGCCAAGTCCTTTTGCAAAGCCCTGCGTCAGAACGGTTTTTCCAACACCAAGGTCTCCGTTTAATGTATAAATCTGGCCAGGCTTCGCCGCTTTTCCCAGCTTTTCGCCAAGGACAAGCGTCTCCGACGCAGAATTTGTTTCTATGATCATATGCTTTCTTCTCCTCTTTTTCTGCCTATCATTTTAACACAAACAAAAAGGTAATACAACCGCAGAACGAAACCGCTTTTCCTTGTGCTTTTCCTTGCTTTTTCTATCTGTTTTCGCTATACTATGTATCAGAGTTTCGCGGCCCAAAAACGTCCCACTCCTGTTTTTTCGGCCCGGAAAACGCGGTAAAACACGCTCTGCGCTTTTGTCCGCGTAAATCAAAAAGGAAAGAGATCAAAACTGTTATGCTGACTGTAATGAAATTTGGCGGAAGCTCCGTCGCAGATCTTGCGCACATCCGCAATGTAGCACAGCGCTGCATCGAAAAACAGCAGGCCGGAAGCCAGGTCGTTGTCGTTCTCTCCGCGATGGGAAAAACGACGGACGGACTGATTGCAACCGCAAAACAGATTACGGAAAAACCGTCCCGCCGCGAGATGGATATGCTTCTTGCCACCGGTGAACAGGTTTCCGTTTCCCTGATGGCCATAACCATGATTCAGATGGGCGTCAGTGCTGTTTCTTTAAATGCCTGGCAGGTACCGATGCACACGACCTCCGATTATCAGAACGCGCGCTTCAAACGGATCGACACCGAGCGCATCCGTAAAGAGCTGGATGACAACAAAATTGTCATTGTCACCGGCTTCCAGGGGATCAACAAATACGATGATATCACAACGCTCGGACGCGGCGGCTCCGATACGACTGCGGTTGCCCTCGCTGCAGAGCTGCACGCGGATGTCTGTGAAATCTACACGGATGTAGACGGCGTCTACACCGCAGATCCGCGGATTGTACCGAATGCGCGCAAGATGGAAGAGGTAACTTACGATGAAATGCTGGAGATGGCTTCGCTCGGCGCAAAAGTCCTTCACAGCAGATGCGTGGAAATCGCAAAAAAATACGGCGTGGAACTTCTGGTCTGCTCCAGTCTGAACCGGAATTCCGGAACGATGGTAAGGGAGAAAACCAAAATGGAAAAAATGTTAATCAGCGGCGTGGCTGCCGACAAAAATGTGGCAAAAATCCGTGTTGCAGGCCTTGGCAACGATCCGGAGAGCACGTTCCGCCTCTTAAATTTACTGGATCGGAACAATCTGAACATCGATGTCATGATCCAGTCACTCGGAAAGGACGGCACAAAGTCCGTTTCCTTTACCGTTGCAAAGCCGGATATGCTGCGCACGATCGATGTGCTGAACGACAACAAGGATTTGCTCGGCATCAAAAAGCTGGATTATGATGAGAACGTGGCAAAGATTTCCGTCATCGGAGCCGGTGTCCGCTCCCATTCGGGCGTGGCTGCCAAAATGTTCGGCGCGCTCGCCAATGCAGGAATCAATACCGAGATGGTTACCACCTCAGAAATCCGCATCACTGCCCTGATCGACGAAGCATACGCAGATCAGGCAATGCGTGCGCTCCATGAGACATTCCTGGAGCGTGTCTGAAAAAAAGGGGGGACCCCTTTGATACCAGATTGCTACGTGCTTTGCACTCCGGCAATCATCAAAAACATTCGTAATCCGCTCATTTTCTTCGAAAAATGGCTGCTTACGTCTTATCAAAAAATCGTTTAAAAATCAGGAGGAAAACAATGATGTCTAACCCAATCGTTACAATTACTATGGAAAACGGCGATGTGATGAAAGCAGAGCTTTACCCGGAAATCGCCCCGAACACCGTGAACAACTTCATCAGTCTGGCAAAAAAAGGCTTCTATGACGGTCTGACCTTCCACCGTGTCATCCCGGGATTCATGATCCAGGGCGGAGATCCGGCAGGCACAGGCGCCGGCGGCCCGGATTACTGCATCAAGGGTGAGTTCTCCCAGAACGGATTTGAGAACAACCTCGCACACACCCCAGGCGTTCTCTCCATGGCACGTACCATGTTCCCGGACAGCGCAGGAAGCCAGTTCTTCATCATGCACAAAGCTGCTCCGCATCTGGACGGCGCATACGCTGCTTTCGGAAAAGTAACAGAAGGCCTGGAAGTCGTAGATAAAATCGCATCTGTCAACACCGACTACAGCGACAAACCGCTGCAGCCGCAGAGAATGGCTACCGTTACCGTTGAGACCTTCGGCGTCGAGTATCCGGAACCGGAGAAATGCTAAGGATGAACGATGAACTGATGTTAGTTGAACCGTCGGAGGAATACTTCGCCGAGCTCGCCGCCTACCGGAACGATTTTCTGGAAAACAGCGATTCCATGGACGGCTGCGGACCGCTTCGCCGGTTTGATGATATGAAGGCGTATCTTGAAGATACCATGCGGTATACCAGAGAGGAGACTCTGCCGGAGGGCATGGTTCTCGCAACACAGTTTCTGTGCATCCGCAAATCAGACAACCGCCTTGTCGGCATGATTCAGGTGCGCCACTACCTGAACGATTTTCTGCGCACCTTTGGCGGCCATATCGGCTACTCCGTCCGCCCGTCGGAACGCAGAAAAGGCTATGCCTCCTGGATGCTGAAAAATGTGCAGCCGTACTGCAAAAGCCTCGGCCTTTCCGAAATTCTGGTCTGCTGCCTGGATACCAACGAGGGAAGCCGCAGAACGATCCTGAAAAATGGCGGCCAGTTCGACGGCACCGCTTATCGTGCCGATGAAAACAAAACACTGGAGCGTTACTGGATCACCCTGTGATTTTTAATCTTCCATTTCGCATAGCTCTGAATAGTTCCACAAATTTTTCTTGACATCCATGTCATTTCACTTTATAATTTGGAACTGCAAGCGAACAATTCTGTTCTTATGCAAAATATATGCCCCTGGTAAAAAACCGACGGACAGGCAGGGGTAGTTGCCGAGCGTGGTTAAGAGCCACATTATTGATTGCGTTAAAAGCGCAAATTTTATGAGTTGATTACTTTATAATCGATGCTCTACGACGAGCACATCATCTTATGAAACGGTCAATAAGAGTACGTGACTATATATTTCTGCATAGGAAAACAGGGAGAAGCCTGGATTTTTGTCCATCCCCTGAAGTTTGCACAATACGATCATGTATAAATTTCGATTTTTAGACAGATGATGCACGTCATCTGTCTTTTTTTCGTGCTTATAGCCAAAGATGAACCCAACACCATTTTCTGAAAAAGGAGAACCAAACAATGTCAAAAGTTATGATCATCGGATGCGGCGGTGTTGCATCCGTAGCCATTCACAAATGCTGCCAGAACAGCGAAGTATTTTCTGAAATTATGATTGCAAGCCGCACCCTTTCCAAGTGCGATGCTTTAAAAGAAAAGCTGGCTCCGACCACAAAAACCATTATCACAACAGCAAAGGTGGATGCCGACTGTACAGAAGAATTAATCGCCTTAATCAAACAGTATCAGCCGGACGCTGTATTGAACCTGGCTCTTCCTTATCAGGATCTTACCATTATGGATGCCTGCCTTGCATGTAAGGTTCCTTACATTGATACTGCAAACTACGAAGCAGAAAACACGGATGATCCGGCATGGCGTGCGATCTACGAAAAGAGATGCGAAGAGCTTGGCTTTTCTGCTTACTTTGATTACTCCTGGCAGTGGGCCTATATGGACCGTTTCAAGGAAGCCGGCATCACCGGTCTTCTCGGAACCGGCTTTGACCCTGGTGTCACCAGCGTTTTTGCAGCCTATGCACAGAAACACTATTTCGATGAAATTCACACGATTGATATTCTGGACTGCAACGGCGGCGATCATGGATATCCGTTTGCAACCAACTTCAATCCGGAAATCAACCTCCGCGAGGTATCCGCTCCCGGTTCTTACTGGGAAAACGGCCACTGGGTGGAAATTCCGCCAATGTCGATCAAACGGGAATATAACTTCGATGAGGTAGGCGAGAAGGATATGTACCTTCTTCACCATGAAGAAATTGAGGCTCTTGCCAAAAACATCCCGGGCGTAAAAAGAATCCGCTTTTTCATGACCTTCGGCCAGAGCTATCTGACCCATATGAAATGTCTGGAAAATGTAGGACTTCTCTCGACCACTCCGATTACCTTCAATGGACAGCAGATCGTACCGATCCAGTTTTTAAAAGAGCTTCTTCCGGATCCTTCCACTCTTGGTCCGCGCACCGTGGGTAAAACCAACATCGGCTGTATTTTTACCGGTATCAAGGATGGAAAAGAAAGAAGCATTTACATTTACAATGTCTGTGACCACCAGGAATGCTACCGGGAAGTAGAGTCTCAGGCGATTTCCTACACAACCGGCGTTCCGGCCATGATCGGAACCATGATGGTCGTGAACGGCCTCTGGAACAAGCCGGGTGTCTACACCACAGATGAATTCGATCCGGATCCGTACATGGAAGCACTCAACAAGTGGGGTCTTCCGTGGAAGGTCGTAGAAAATCCTGTTTTAGTAGATTAAGCCTATGTATAAGATAAACGAACTGCCAACTCCCTGTTTTGTCATTGATGAAGGCAAACTGGAAGAAAACTTAAAGATCCTGCACCAGGTAGAAGAACGCACCGGTGCAAAAATTCTGCTGGCTCAGAAATGCTTTTCCTGTTTTTCGGAATATCCGCTGATTGGAAGATACATCAGCGGAACGACTGCCAGCGGACTCTATGAGGCGCGGCTTGGCAAGGAAGAAATGGGGCTGGAGAATCATGTGTATTCTCCGGCCTACCGCCCGCAGGATATGAAAGAGCTCGCACAAATCTGCGATCACATTATTTTCAATTCAGAAAAACAGCTCCGAACGTACCTCCCCGTACTTGAGGCTTCCGGAACCGCAAAAGCCGGACTTCGCATCAACCCGGAATGCTCCACGCAGGAAGGCCATGCGATTTACGATCCCTGTGCGCCCGGCTCCCGCATGGGCATCCGCGCCTGCGATTTTACAGACGAACTGGCCGATCTTGTGGACGGTCTTCATTTTCATACCCTCTGTGAACAGAATTCGGATGATCTGGAAACCACGCTGCGTGCCGTGGAAGAAAAATTCGGCAAGTGGCTTTTTAAAATGAACTGGCTTAACATGGGAGGCGGACATCATATCACCCGTGATGATTACGATATCGAACGCCTGATTTCCTGTATCAACCATATGAAAGAAACGTATGGTCTTCAGATTTACCTGGAGCCCGGGGAAGCATTTGCCTTAAACGCGGGCTACAATGTCACAGAAGTTCTCGATATTGTCGAAAATAACGGAAAAATTTTAATTCTTGACACGTCCGCCGCCTGCCATATGCCGGATGTGCTTGAGATGCCGTACCGCCCTCCGCTCAAAGACAGCGGACTGCCCGGGGAAAAGTCTTATACCTACCGCCTTTCCTGCAATACCTGCCTGGCGGGCGACGTAATCGGCGAATATTCCTTCGATTCCCAAATCCAGATCGGTGACAGACTGTATTTTGAAGATATGGCGATTTATTCGATGGTAAAAACCAATACCTTTAACGGAATCCCACTCCCTTCCATCGCGGTGATGGACAAAGCTGGAAACTGCCGAATCATAAAGGAGTTTGGATATGAAGATTTCAAAAACCGATTGTCTTAGAACCCCAAAAGCCGATGGCTTTTACATGCCGGGCGAATTTGAGCCCCACGAAGGCACACTGATGATCTGGCCGTGGCGCCCCGGTTCCTGGAATTACGGGGCAAAAGCGGCAAGAGCGGCATTTGCAGAAATTGCAGAAACAATTGCCGCTCATGAGCAGGTCTATCTCTTCGTCCGGCCACAGGATAAAGCATCGGCACAGGAACTGCTTTCCTCCGACCGGATTCATCTGATTGAAGCCCCGACAGAGGATGCCTGGGCGAGGGATACCGGTGCTACGTTTGTGCTCAACGATCAGGGCGTCCGAAGAGGAATTCAATGGGAATTCAACGCCTGGGGCGGCCAGTATGACGGTTTGTATTCCCACTTTGAGCATGACCGTGAGGTTCCGGAACGAATCTGCAGTTTTCTCGGAGATTCCTTCTATAATGCCCGCCCCTTTGTTCTGGAAGGCGGTTCCATCCATGTTGATGGAGAAGGAACCCTGCTTACGACCGAAGAATGTCTGCTGAGTCCGGGGCGCAATCCTTCTCTTACAAGAGCGGAAATTGAAGAAAAGCTGCGTCAGTATCTTTCGGTTGAAAAAATCATCTGGCTGCCTTTTGGTATTTACAACGATGAAACCAACGGCCATATTGATAATATGTGCTGCTTTGTAAAGCCAGGAGAAGTGCTTCTTGCCTGGACAGATGACGAAAACGATCCTCAGTATGCCAGAAGCAGGGCCGCTTTTGATCTTCTCTCCCATACCGTTGACGCGAAGGGACGAAGCTTTGTGATTCACAAGCTGCCCATTCCGAAGCATCCCATCTGTATTACAGAAGAAGATCTTCTCGGCTATGATTTTGAAGCTGGCGAAGACCAGCGGGAAGCCGGCGAACGTCTTGCCGCCAGTTATATCAATTTTTACCTTGCCAATCACTGTGTCCTTCTTCCCCGGTTCGGCGATGAAAACGACACTGTGGCTGCAGAAATTCTCGGAAAATGCTTCCCGGATCGACGAATCCTTCCGATCGATGCACGCGTCATTCTGACCGGCGGAGGCAACATTCACTGTATTACCCAGCAGATTCCGGCAAAGAAAAGAGGAAACAGATTATGCGAAATATAAAAATTGCCGCACTGCAGTTTTCGTGCTGCAGTCAGGTACAGGAAAATATAGACAAAGCAGAGACTCTGGTCCGTGAAGCCGCTTCCAACGGAGCCAATCTCATCCTTCTTCCTGAATTGTTTGAAAGACCGTATTTTTGTCAGGAAAAGCGATACGATTATTATGATTATGCCATGCCCTTGACAGAAAATCCCGCCGTCCGGCGCTTTCAGTCCGTTGCCGGAGAACTTGGAGTCGTGATTCCGGTCAGCTTTTATGAAAGGGATGTTCAGCGCCTGTTCAACTCGGTTGCCATGATTGATGCAGACGGATCCATTCTTGGCGTTTACCGCAAGACTCATATCCCGGACGACCATTTTTATCAGGAAAAATTCTATTTCACTCCCGGTGATACGGGATTCAAGGTCTTTGAAACACGTTTCGGAGCCGTCGGCGTCGGCATCTGCTGGGATCAGTGGTTTCCGGAAACAGCACGATGCATGGCCGTTCAGGGTGCTGAAATCCTGCTCTATCCTACCGCTATCGGAAGTGAGCCGATCCTGAATGTAGACAGCAGCGGGCACTGGCGACGCGTTATGCAGGGACATGCGGCCGCAAATCTTGTTCCGGTTGCTGCTGCAAACCGGATTGGTACTGAAACCGTAATGCCCTGTGAAGAAAATGGCGGCCAGTCCTCTTCTCTTACTTTCTACGGTTCTTCCTTTATTGCCGATGCAACCGGTGAACTCGTGGCATCTGCCGGAAGAGATACCGAGGAAATCCTGTATGCTTCCTTCGATCTGGATAGCCTGCGTGAAGAACGTTTTTCCTGGGGCCTTTTCCGTGACCGGCGGCCGGAAACCTACCGTATCATGACGAAACAGTAAAGCCCCGTCGCTTCCTACAGCGGTACGCTGCATCACATATTCTAACTACAAAGGAGAACCGCTATGCAATATGGAGTTTTATGTCTGCTGCCGCCTGCAGCGATGCTGATTTTTGCATTAAAAACAAAAAAATCTTTCGAAGCTCTGATTTTCGGAACCCTGGTTGCCTATCTCATCATGTATAAAGCGGCTTTTATCGAACCCTGGTGTGATCTTCTGCTTTCAGAAATCAGCAACGCAGATAACCAGTATATTCTTCTTCTCTGCGGACTGTTCGGAGGCTTCATTTTCCTGCTCCGCGAGGCAAAAGGAACACTTGGTTTTTCCAACCTGTTAAGCCGTTTCTGTAAAAATGAACGGATCACCATGATGATGTCGGTATTTCTCGGAATCATTATTTTTGTCGATGACTATCTCAACATCATGACCGTTGGAACCTGTATGAAGGATGTCTGTGACAAACGAAAAGTCCCAAGACAGGCGCTTGCCTATATCATTGACTCAACCGGTGCACCTATCTGTGCACTGATTCCCTTTTCCACCTGGGTGGTCTTTTATTCCGGTGTTTTTATTCAGGAACCGGATATTCTCAACATGGGCTTTTCCACCGGTATGAGTGTTTACTTAAAAGTGCTTCCTTATATGTTTTATCCCATGGCTGCACTTCTGGTTGTGGTTCTGTTTGCCTGCAAACTGATGCCAAAGCTCGGAAAAATGAAAGATGCCTATACCGATCTGGAAAAGAAAGAGCAGACACCGGAGCATCCAAAAATGCACAATGCCCCTTCCGTTGACATTGCCATGGCCGGAATGAGCGTTGATTACCCGCCCGAAAATACCAATCCCGGAAATATACTGGATTTTCTGATCCCCATCGGTATTCTGATCGGTGTGACAGTAGCCACGCAGGATATGATGCAGGCGATTATTCTTGCTCTTGCTTCCTGTATGATTCTTTATCTTCCGCGGAAAAAAATGACCTTTACGCGGTACGTGGAACTGTTCTTTGCCGGCTTTGCAGATATTCTTCCGGTTCTCGCCATTCTTCTTGCATCCTTTATGATCAAGACTGCCTGCGGCGAAATGGGACTCTCGGAATACGTCATCAACCTGTGTGTTCCGTATATGAATGCCAAAACACTGGCAGCTATTATTTTTGTTGTCATTGCAGTTCTGACCTTTGTCACCAGCTCTTTCTGGGGAATTGAGGCCGTAGCCGTTTCCATCGTTGTTCCGCTTGCCATCGCCCTTGATGCTAATGTACTTCTGGCGCTTGGCGCTGTCGTATCCGGCGGTGTTTTCGGAAGCCATGCATGCTTCTATTCCGACGCAACGGTTCTTTCCTCCGCGACCTGCGAGATTGACAATATGTCACATGCCGTGTCGCAGTTTCCTTACGTCCTGATCAGTGCTGCTCTCGCCGTATCGGGATTCTTAATCTGCGGAATTTTTGCTCTTTAAAAAGCACCCTTAAAATAAAAAAAGTCTTCGACGATCGGATTTTCCCAGATTCGTCGAAGGCTTTTTTTGTTTTTTTATTCTTTTACACTCAACCGCACCAGCGCACGCTGCAGCTTGGCTTCGGCAATACGGTATTCTTTGTCCGTCAGACCGCCGTTTGCCAGCGCCTGCTCGGCCCTGTGTTTGGCAGCCTCGGCGCGCTCTGCATCAATATCCTCTTCCCACTCCCAGGTCGTTGCCAGGACACGGCAGACCCCGTTCATCATGGAAAGCATTCCGCCGATGCAGGCGGCATTTCTTCTCGTTCCGTCCTCCAGCACAATATGCGCCTCGCCCATACCGAGTGCAGTGCAGTAATTGCAGTGCCCAGGCAGAATTGCCAGGTCGCCGCTGATGGTTCTGCAGACAACGCGCGCTACGTCACCCTCATAGAGAAGTCCGTCCGGCGTGCCGACACGTAAAGGAAATGTACTCATACGTCATTCCTCCTTTACTGATTCAGTGCTTTTGCTTTTTCAAATACCTCGTCGATGGTACCTGCAAACAGGAAGCAGCTCTCCGGAAGATCGTCGCACTCGCCGTCGAGGATCATGCGGAATCCGCGCAGGGTTTCTTTTAACGGCACGTATTTTCCTTCCATACCGGTAAACTGCTCCGCTACCGAGAAGCTCTGGGACAGGAAACGCTGTACCTTACGGGCACGGCTGACCGTCAGCTTATCCTCCTCGGACAGTTCATCCATACCCATGATGGCGATGATATCCTGCAGCTCTTTGTATCTCTGCAGCACCTGCTGTACGGCACGTGCTACCTCATAGTGCTCATGGCCTACGATTTCCGGTGTCAGGATACGGCTGGTAGAATCGAGCGGATCAACAGCCGGGTAAATACCCTGGCTGGAGATTTCACGGGAAAGTACCGTCGTGGCATCCAGATGGGTAAACGTTGTTGCCGGAGCCGGGTCGGTCAGGTCATCGGCCGGCACGTAAACAGCCTGTACCGATGTGATGGATCCCTTTCTTGTGGAAGTAATACGCTCCTGCAGTGCGCCCATCTCGGTTGCCAGCGTCGGCTGGTATCCTACTGCGGACGGCATACGGCCAAGCAGAGCCGAAACCTCGGAACCTGCCTGCGTAAATCGGAAAATATTATCGATGAACAGCAGCACATCCTGATTTTTCACATCACGGAAGTATTCTGCCATGGTAAGGCCGGAAAGTCCGACACGCATACGCGCTCCCGGCGGCTCGTTCATCTGTCCATAGACCAGTGCTGTTTTATCGATAACACCGCTCTCTTTCATCTCGTTGTAAAGGTCATTTCCTTCACGGGTACGCTCTCCGACACCGGTGAAAACGGAAAGTCCGCCGTGCGCCGTTGCCACGTTGTGGATCAGCTCCATGATAAGGACTGTTTTTCCAACGCCGGCACCGCCGAACAGACCGATTTTTCCGCCCTTGGCATACGGGCAGATCAGGTCAACGACCTTGATTCCGGTTTCGAGGATTTCCGTTGCCGGAACCTGTTCCTCATAGGACGGCGGATCGCGGTGGATCGGCCATTTTTCTGCTGTTTCCGGTGCCGGCTTATTGTCTACGGTCTCACCGAGCAGGTTGAACACGCGGCCTAAGCACTCCTCTCCGACCGGAACGGCGATCGGGCCGCCCGTGTCGACTGCTTTCGTTCCGCGGACAAGTCCGTCTGTGGACTTCATGGCAATGCAGCGAACCATGTTGTCGCCTGTCTGCTGCGCCACTTCCACAACCAGCTTCTCGCCGTGGTTGTCTATCTCGATGGCATTCAGAAGTGCCGGCAGCTCTCCTTCCGGAAAACGGATGTCCAGAACAGGACCCGTTACCTGCACAACCTCGCCAATGTGTTTTTCACTCATTTAACGACTTCTCCTCACTTTTCTTGTTTCCACTCTTACACGCCTTCCGCACCGCCGACGATCTCCGTGATCTCCTGCGTAATGCTTGCCTGACGGGCACGGTTGTAATACAGATTGAGCTGTTCAATCATCTCCTCTGCATTTCCCGTTGCCGCCTCCATTGCGGTACGGCGTGCCGCAAGCTCACTTGCCACACTCTCACAGATACCGCCGTAGATCAGGCCGCCTAAGTATTCCGGCACAATCGCTTCAAATACCTCGACACCGTTTGGCTCATACAGGATCAGATTCCGGATTTTTTTCGCTTCCGGATCCTCTCCGTCCTCTTTTGCAATGTCAATCAGAGGCAGGATCGGCACGGAAACCGGCATCTGCGACAGCATCGACACGAATTTTGTGTAACAAAGCTCCACATGTCCGAAGGTCCCTTTCCGGAACTCACGGCACAGTGCGCGCGCGATCTCAAAGCTGTCTGCCACAGAAAGATTTGCGATCTCGGCAAAGCTGTCCGTCAGGATTTCCAGCTTCCGGGATTTTGCATACTCCACTGCCTTTTTGCCGACCGGAACCACACAGATCTCTTTTCCTTTGGCATCTGCCTCAAAGCATCGGAACAGATTCGCGTTGTATCCGCCCGCAAGGCCGCGGTCTCCGGCAACCAGCACGTAGCAGCATTTCTCGTTTTTTGCCTCTTTTGCATAAATGGAATAAAATTCCGTGTTTCCTTTTGCAATATCCTGCAAAGTGCGGTACAGCTCCTGAAAATACGGACGGCAGGTATCAGCCCGCTCCTTCGCTTTTCGCAGCTTGGAGGACGCTACAAGTTCCATCGCCTTGGTAATCTGCATCGTGCTTTCGACACTTTTGATCCGCAGCTTTACGGCTTTCATGTTTGCAGCCATAGGCTCCTCCTTCTTTCCTTATTTTGCAGGTCTTGTATTGATAAAGTTTTCGGTGTACGATTCGAGCGCACTTTTCAGCTTCTCTTCGGTATCTGCCTCGAGTTTTCCGGTTGCGGAAATCTCCTGCATCACGGCAGCACCCTCGGCATCGGTATCAAGCCAGGTATACAGTCCGTCCTCATAGGCGCGGACATCCTCAGCTGCAACCTTTGACAGAATTCCTTTCGTTACCGCATAAAGAATGGCCACCTGTTTTTCTACCGGAACCGGTGCATTCTGGTTCTGTTTTAATACTTCCACGATACGCACACCCTGCTCCAGACGCGCCTTTGTATCGGCATCCAGATCGGATCCGAACTGTGCAAAACTTGCCAGCTCGCGGTACTGGGAATAGATCAGTTTCAGAGTTCCGGCTACCTTCTTCATCGCCTTAATCTGCGCATTTCCACCGACACGGGATACGGATACGCCAGGGTTTACCGCCGGCATAACGCCCGAGTGGAACAGCTCTGTCTCAAGGAAAATCTGTCCGTCTGTGATGGAGATGACGTTCGTCGGAATATAGGCGGAAATATCGCCTGCCTGGGTCTCAATGATCGGCAGGGCCGTCATGGATCCGCCGCCATGTTCATCGTCCAGCTTTGCGGCACGCTCCAGAAGTCTGGAATGGAGATAGAAAACATCTCCCGGATAAGCCTCACGTCCCGGTGGACGGCGGATCAGCAGGGAGAGTGCACGGTATGCAACCGCGTGCTTACTTAAGTCATCATAAATAATCAGCACATCTTTTCCCTGATACATAAAGTACTCGCCCATGGCACAACCGGAATACGGTACGATATACTGCAGCGGGCTCGCTTCGGATGCCGTCGCTGCCACGACGATGGTGTACGCCATTGCGCCGTTCTTCTCAAGATTTTCTACTAAGGACGCTACTGTCGAACGTTTCTGTCCGATGGCAACGTAGATACAGATCACATCCTTGCCTTTCTGGTTCAGAATGGTATCGGTTGCGATCGTTGTCTTTCCGGTCTGACGGTCTCCGATGATCAGCTCTCGCTGACCTCTTCCGATCGGAACCATGGAATCGATCGCTTTAATACCGGTCTGCAGCGGCTGATTAACACCTTTTCTCTCACAGATGCCCGGTGCCGGGCTTTCAATCGGACGGTACTCTGCTGCCGTAATCGGGCCTGCGCCGTCGATTGGCTGGCCGAGCGCGTTGACAACGCGTCCGATCATGCCTTCTCCGACCGGAACCGAAACAACTTTTCCCGTTCTTTTTACAAGCTGTCCCTCGCTGATGTTCTCGCCGGAACCGAATAAAACGACAGATACGCTGTTTTCCTCGAGGTTCTGTGCCATTCCATAGCTTCCATCCTCAAATTCCAGCAGCTCGCCTGCCATGCAGTTCGAAAGACCGCTGGCTCTTGCGATTCCGTCTCCGACCATCAGAACGGTGCCTGTCTCATCCTGCCGGATCGCATTTTCATAATATTTGATCTGGCTGCGGATGACCTTGGATATTTCTTCTGGTTTCAGTTGCATGTTTTCCTCCTACACCACTGTATTGCTGATTCTTCTGGAAAGCTCGGCCAAACGTCCCTTTACGGTTCCGTCAAACAGCTTTCCGTCGAGTTCTACGCGGACACCCGCCAGAACGGACGGATCGGTTTTCAGTTCCATCACGACCGTTTTTCCACTCATCGTTTCCAGTTTTTTCTTCAGAAGCTCTTCCTGTTCCTTCGACAGGGATGCTGCGCTCGTCACAACTGCCTCGGCAATGTTGTGGGCTGCGTAGTATCTGCGCTGAAATGCTTCCTGGCATCCGCCGAATTCACGGAGAAGATTTTTTTCACACAGCAGTTTGATAAAATTGACCAAATACGGTTCCGCCTGGCTGCCAAATGCCGCGTCGATCAGCCCGATCCGCTCTTTTCGCGGAATCGAAGGCTCCGATAAAAGGCGCGGATACTCCGGGTTTTCCCGGAACAGAGCTCGGATCTCCTTCATCTCAGAAAGGATTTCCTCTTCGAGATGCTCCTCCTGGGCCAGCTCATACAGGCTCCCACCGTATACTCTGGCAGTTTCTGTCATGATGCTTCACCTACATTCGATATAAATTCATCTATCAGCTTCTCATGGTCTTTTTCATTAATCTCACGTTCAATGACCTTTCCGGCAATATCCATGGCAATGCCGCCGATCTCGCCTTTGACTTCATTGACCGCTTTCTTTTTCTCCTGGGCAATCTCTTTTTCTGCCTTGTTTTTCAGGGCAGCTGCCTGTTCGGAAGCCTCTTTTACGATTTTCTCGCTCTGCAGCGTCGCTGTCTTTCTGGCGCTTTCGAGAATCTCGTTGGCCTTTGCCTTGGCCTCCTGCATATTCTGCTCATATTCCTCTTTGATGGCGTTGGCTTCTTTTTTTGCCGCCTCTGCGTCTGTAATCTCCGCATCGGCTGCCGCACGCCGTTTTTCCAGCATCTCATTGATCGGTTTGAAAAGGAACCGTTTGATCAGATACATCTGGATGAAGAGGTTGCAGATCTGTGCGATAAAAGTCCAGGGGACAATTCCTACCAGTTCCTGAACCTGCATAGTTTCTTTCCTCCTAGCAATCATTTACTCCTTGCAACTATTTCAGGAAGTTCATGAACATTCCCGGTGCTACGAAGATCAGAAGCAGGCCGGTTACGAAACCGTAAATACCTGTGGTCTCTGCGATCGCACAGCCAAGAAGCATCGTACTTGTTACATCACCTTTGCATTCCGGCTGACGTCCGATTGCCTCAAGTGCCTTTGCTACGGCGTTACCTTCACCGATACCAGGTCCGATACCTGCGATCAGGGAGCATCCTGCGCCGATTGCGCATCCTGCGAGAGCGATACCTTTTGCTAAAATCTGAAAATCCATCTTGTTTTCCTCCTGTATTTTCTTTTTGTAAACCTCATTTTTTAATCTCTTTAGCCTTCCTCTGCTGCATTCGCAATGTACATGACAGTCAGCATACAGAAAATAAAGGCCTGCATCACGCCGGAGAACCAGTCAAAATAGACCGACAGAACAGCCGGGACACCGACGTCCAGAATCGGGATCTGTGAAAGGGTTCTTCCGAGCACGCCGGGAAGCAGTCCCAGCAGCTTTCCGCTTGCCAGTGCCAGCGATCCGTAGATCAGGGCATTGATGACAACGCCGGAAAGAATGTTTCCAAAGTGACGGCACGCCATACTGATCGGCGTTGCGAGCTCCGACAAAACGTTAAACGGTGTCATAACCGCAATCGGAGTCGTGAAGCCCTTCAGATATCCGCCAAAACCGTTGGTTTTGATCTTCTGTGTGGTGATCATGATGAAAACCACAACAGCCCAGGCCGCCTCGGTGGAAAGATCCGCTGTCGGACTTCGAAGTCCGATCAGGCTGATCAGGTTCGAGACAACGCTGGTCGCGAAAAGCGCCGACACAAAAGGAATCAGATACCGGAATTTTTCTCCCATGTTGCCGATGACGAATTTATTTGCGGTCTCCACAATCATTTCTGCCACCGCCTGGCGTTTGGAGATGTTCCGTATCTTCAAATCTCTTGTGAGCCAGATGCAAAGTCCGGTAATGAGTGCCATTACAATCCAGCTTACCACCAGCGTTTCGCTGATCTGAATTTTCCCGAACAGCGGGAAATCGATCGGGATCGTAAAAAAGACTTTTGCACCGGAGATATCAACCTCCATTCTCTTTTCTCACCTCCTCTGTATGAGATAAAATAAAAAATTTGAACCTTTTGTCAAAGCGGATCTTCACAATCCGCTTCGCTGCTTGCTCATAACCGAATCGCTGCTTCGCTGTTTCGGTTTCAAAACGCCGTCCCGTCTTTGCGGCTTTCGCCAAAGATCAGGTTCAGCGCTTTATGCTGTTTTTTATGCCCTTCAGCTTGATGGCCGTTCCCGGAATTAAAAGCGGCAGGATTCCTGCGGCAAACTGAAAGCATGGAAGCACAATCGCCAGAATTGCCCAGAGCATCTGCATCAGGTTTCTCTGCGAATAGCTTGCCTGCATCCGCCGTTTTGCTCCCGCCTCGTCTGTCTCGGACACTGCTTTTTGTACTGCCATGCCCATCAGGAAAAAGTTCAGCACCGCAACGGCACCGCCTCCGATTCCCCCGAGGATCACCCGATAGTCAAATGGGATTTTTTCCGGCCAGATCAGGTGCAGGATCAGAAACCCGACCCACATCACAACCACGCCGACAACAGTATAGATGGCAACATTTTTCGTCTCCTTTTTTACGGCCGGCTGGACCTTGTCTCCGAAATTGCTCATATCGCCTTGTTTCCTTTCTAATGGATTTTCCCCTTAAAATCAGTCTGAAATCTTTTCTCTGCCACTTGATCTTCGTCAACTGTGAAAACTTTTTCAGACACGTTCTAAATATGTCGGTTGAAAGACACCCGCTTTTTCTTCTTTTTTCCGTCCGGCTCCGTCTCGATGCGTTTCTGATGCCGCAGAACGCTCTGCCCGAATTTCCAGGCTGTCACGGCACCGCCTCCGATCCCAAAGAAAAAGCCGATCAGATAAATCCATGTTCCAACCGAAAAGCGGTCGCAAAGCCACCAGCAAAGTGCCAGACAAAGAAAAAGAGGCGTCACAAGGGACAGTCCGAATTGTGTCAACATTGTGAGATTGGTAATCATCCCCGTCCACTTCTTCATATCCTGTCCCTTTCTGCCGCCTCTTTTTGTCAGACCCTCGGATCTGTGTCTTGTTTCATTTTTTCCAAAACACACTTTCATTTTTGTAACCGCTTAGTCAGATTGTACCATAAACGTTTTCATAAGACAAATGAATTTGTATATTTTCCAAATTATTTGTTTTTATTTATATTCTTTTCATAATAATTGGAACAATTTTCTCATTTTGTCCCATTGCAAAATTGCAGCGTTCACCTCGCTTCTTATTTTTTGAAAAAAACTGCGGTTTTATTCCACACATACTGCCGTTTTTTCTTTCCAACCGGAAAGCTGATAGCTTACCTCATAGTGTCCCGGCTCCAGCAGGTATCTACCGTTTTCTTCTGATCCGAGCACTTCTGCAACCGCTTCTTTTTCACTTTTGGCAACCATTGGAAGTACGGCCTCTGCGGTACAGTCGAACGGAACATCCATGGTGATGGTCACGTGCTCTTTGTCGGAAAGCTCCCAGCGAATGCTGTACATTCCCGATGCAGAATCATATTTTGCCTCTGCATACCTCAAATCCCAGTTCAGCGTCGGTGCAAACTGTACGGTCCTGACACCCGGATGGGATTCCATCGTGTTGATGCCGGCAACGTGACGGAACATCCATTCCTGGATGGAGCCGTAAGCATAATGGTTCATACTGTTCATGCTGATGCCGGAAATCGTACCGTCCGCAAGAAGGGAATTCCAGCGTTCCCAGACGGTAGTTGCACCAAGCTTAACCTCATAAAGCCAACCCGGAAATTCCTCGTTCAGCAACAGTTCGTAGGCAAGATCATTCATGCCGTTGTCGGTGAGCACATTGTTCAGCAATGGTGTTCCGACAAATCCCGTCTTCAGTTTGTGGTTACTCTGCTCAAACAGCTTCAGAAGCTGCCGTTTTGTCAGCTCTTCGTTCTTTGACAAATGGTATTTCAGCGTCAGCAGCAGCGCCGTCTGTGTTTTGATGCAGCAGCGGCCTGTTGCGCTGTAATATTCTTCCTGTACCACAGCAAACTGCTCCTCGGACAGCTTCTGATACTTCTCCTGCTCCTCGCGGTATCCCAGCACACCGGCCGCTTTTGCCACGATTCCTGCGCTGATCGCATAATACAGGTTTGCAATAAACTCCTCGTCCGTTGCACCCATGACCTGCTCAGCGCCCTGCACCGGATTGTCAAGCGCCAGCCAGTCGCCAAAGTGGAATACATATCTCCAGCCATGGTTGTCCCCATCCACTTTCGTGATGTAGTCCACCCACGATTTCATGCTCACAAACTGATCTTCCAGAATGCTCTTGTCCCCATAAAACAGATATAGATTCCACGGAATGATACACGCCGCATCGCCCCAGACACACGCTGCATCCTCGATGCCGCACGATGGCACCACATGCGGCACCTTTCCGCCGAGCACGCTCTGCTCTTTTGCCATGTCGTACAGGTATTTTGCATAGAATGCATACGTATCTTCGAGATACATCGCCGTCGGCGAGAACACCTGCGCATCACCCGTCCATCCCATGCGCTCATCACGCTGCGGGCAGTCGGTCGGAACATCCACAAAATTGCACTTTAAGCCCCAGCGCACATTGCTGATGAGCTGATTGACCAAATCACTTCCTGTTTTCATCCAGCCTGTCGCTGTGATGTTGCTGTAATAAGAAAGACCCGTGAAATCCTCTTTTTTCAGATCCGGAATGCCTTCGATCTTCACGTAACGGTAGCCGTAGAACGTAAAATGCGGCACAAGATCCATTTCGGTTCCATCGGAAATATAGATGTATTCGGATTTTGCACTCCGCAGATTGTCATTGTAGAAATTGCCGCGCTGCAAAATCTCACCTGTCTGAACATGAATTTTGGTTCCTGCCGGCACGTTGACATGCAGCTTGAAAATTCCCGTAAACTCCTGCCCCATATCGAAGACCAGCTCGCCGGCCGGAGTATGAAGCAGTTCTTTAGGTTCAAACGTCTCATGAATCGTCACCGGAAGGCTCATGCGTTCCGTCAGTTCTCCTTTTGGTGCCTCACAAAAAACCGCCTTCTCCAATGGCAGTTCCGACAGCGTGTCGTCCCGGTGCTCACCGTCGTAAAGATTCGAGAATGCAATTTTACTGCGCCGCACCTGCCACGATTCATCCGTGCCAATCACCTCTTCCGAACCGTCCGCATACGTCAGATGCAGCTCCGCAATCAGCTTCCACTCATTGCCGTAAAATCCCTTGTCCTCAAACGCACTGAATCCAAACCGCGCCTTGTACCAGCCGTTTCCAAGCAGCACACGGAGCATTCCCTGTTTTGAAACCTCCTCTGTCACATCATACGTCTGATACTGTACCCATTCATTGTAATCATTGCTGTACGGCGTCAGGTACTCATCCCCGACACGCTTCTCATCCACATACACCTCATACAGTCCAAGTCCGCAGACATACAGCCTGGCCTTCGCTACCTCTTTTGCCGGAACAATTTCTTTTTCAAAATATGGATGACGGTTCTCCTTACTGTCACAGGAAATCCATTTTCCTGTCCATGCTTCATTCCGTTTTCCGGTCTCAAAAAACTGTACTTCACTCACCGCCGTCTCCCCGGCATCACTGCCCGCTTCCACGTTCCAGTAATACCGCGTTCTCGGCTCCAGATCCAGCTTCACCGGATAGAAAAGACTGCTCGCCTTATCATCCTCTCCGGAATCAAACAGCAGATGCTCCATCGCTGCATCCGATGCTACACGGATTCTCGCATAGCTCTGTTTTTTTCCTTCCGCGTCTTTCACTTTCCAGGAAAAGACCGTTCTCTCCATTCGGAACCCCATTGGATTTTCCAGATGATTCACCTGTGCGTGATAAATTTTCATTTCAATATCCTCCTCCATCTTATTTTTGAAAATTCCCCCATTTTTTCTCATTTTATCATGATCCCTTTCGAGAAAAAAGGTTCTGTTTTGCAGGAAAAAACATCTTTATTTGCACCATTTTCTGCCCACCAGACATCTCCCCGGATTGCCAGAAAGTATGGGACATTTTCCCTTTTTCGGGCTACACCGAAACTAATAAGAGCCTGTGCTTTCCTTTCCCCTCCGCCGCAGTGCGATCCTGCCCGGAGGGCTTTTTACTTTACAGGAAAATTCAACGAAGTTTCCTGCAAAGTAAAAAAATGCCGGATTCTTTGAACCGCCCCAAGAAATCAGATTTTTTAGATCTAACTTTTTAGGACGGTTCATCCGACATTTTTCCGGAATTTTCCGGCTCTATCTTCAGTTTCTATCTTCAGTTCAGCAATTCATCCGCCAGCGTTCTCTTCGGCACATAGTGCACATCATTTTCATCCCGGTAATAATTCGTATTCCCATCCTCCGGCACATCTACCAGATGAATCTCCTCCGCCGGTTTTCCAAACGCCACAATCAAAAGCGGCCGGATCTCCTCTGGCAGTCCAAGCACTTCCATCACCTCGCCCGCCTGAAAATTCCCGATCATGCAGCCGCCAAGACCCTGCTCCACAGCCGCAAGCAGCATCGTCTGCGCCACAATCCCGACATCCTTCTGATACCGGTTCAGATTCTCATCAATCCTCTTATCCTGGCAGATCACAACAAAACCCGTCGGCCGTTTTCCCGGATGCGGCAGTACCATATCCGGCAGCGCCCGCGCCCACTTCGTCAGCCCCTGCACCTTCTCCACTTCGTCCGGCTCCCACGCCAGAAAATACTTCAACGGCTGCTTATTCACACTCGAAGGACAAAGCCGCGCGCAATCCACAAACCCTTCCAACGTCTCCCGCGAAATCCTCACCGACTCATCAAAACCACGATAACTCCTGTTTTTTAATACCAGATCCTTTAACATCATTCTTCATCCTCCTGTCTTAACTTTTCTTTCTATCTCCCACTCTACCACACCTCCCACCCCCTATCAATCACCTTTTTCTCATTTTCCCTCTTGACATACTTTGATATTCAAAGTATTATATATCTAGTTTTCAAAACCATATAGTAAGGTTTTTAACATTACATTTTTACCAATACCAGATCCCGTGCCCGCCGCCGTGTCGGGGATGTTCCTCCAGGATGGCGCATTTGCAGGAGGCCTGCAAACTCTTAGGCTATGGAATTTTGCGTTGCTTGAAAAAACGGCACTGTCTGAGCGCAGCGAGTTCGCCGTTTTTTCAAGCGCCCTTAGCAAAATCCCAAAGCCTTAGAGTTTCCTGGCCTCCGAAACCGCGCCATCCTGGAGGAACATCCCCGGCGCGGCGGCGGGCACGGGATCGTCCATTTATCAAAAAGGAGAATTCATATGTTACCAAATTTAAAAATAGGAAATCTCACCGCCAAATACCCCATCATCCAAGGCGGAATGGGCGTCGGCATCAGCCTCTCATCCCTCGCCGGTGCCGTTGCCAAAGCCGGCGGAATCGGCATCATCTCCGCCGCCCAGCCCGGCTGGCGCGATCCGGAATTCGCGCGTGATCCCTTAAGCGCCAATCTCCGCGCCCTCGCCTTCCACATCCGCCGCGCCAAAGAAATTTCAAACGGCGGCATCATCGGCGTCAATATCATGTGCGCCCTGACCCACTACGAGGAATACGTCCGCTGCTGCATCGAAAACGGAGCCGATCTCATCATCTCCGGGGCCGGTCTCCCGACCGATCTGCCAAAATACACAGCGGGAAGCTCCATCAAGCTCGCGCCTATCGTTTCCCCGCCCCGGACCGCCAAGGTTCTTCTGAAGCTTTGGGACAATCACTATCACCGCGTCCCTGATCTCGTTGTCATCGAAGGTCCTGCAGCCGGAGGCCATCTCGGCTATTCCGCCGAAACCGTAGAAGAAACAGCACGACGCGGCTACGATGACGAAATCCGGGAAATTCTGCAGATTGTACATTGCTACGAAGAAAAATATGCCTGTACCATCCCCGTCGTCTTTGCCGGAGGCGTCTACACCCATGAGGATATCCTTCACTATCTGTCGCTTGGCTGCGCAGGCGTCCAGATGGCTACCCGTTTCGTTGTCACGGAAGAATGCGATGCCGATCCCCGCTACAAACAGGCATACCTGAATGCAAAAAAAGAAGATATCACGATCATGCACAGTCCGGTCGGCATGCCGGGCCGCGCAATCCGCAATCCGTTTCTGACGGAACGCGAACAGGAACGGGAAAAAATCTCACACTGCTACCAGTGCCTCAAAAAATGCGACAAAGCCTCCATTCCCTACTGTATTACCACTGCCCTGACCCGCGCTGCCGATGGCGATACCGACAACGCTCTCCTTTTCTGCGGAGAAAACGCATGGCGTCTCGATCACATGACCACCGTGCCGGAGCTGATGGCGGAACTGGCCGGGGAATACCTGCCGGACAGCAAAAAATAAAAAATTTAGTAGTGACTTTCCTTCCCAATAATGTTACAATCTTCTTTATGGTGTCAGCATAAAAAATCTTCAAGAACTGACCATAAACCCAAAATTTTTGTAACACACAAAAGGAAGGAACTCTATGAACAAACACAACAAATCCCGCAGCTCGTTTTCCGGCAAAATCGGTTACGTGCTGGCTGCAGCAGGCGCTTCCGTCGGACTTGGAAATATCTGGCGTTTTCCCTACCTCGCAGCAAAATACGGCGGAGGAATTTTCCTCCTCATTTATATCCTGCTGGCGCTCACCTTCGGCTACTCCATGATCGTTGCCGAGTCCGCCATCGGACGCATGACACGAAAAAGCCCGGTCGGCGCTTTCCAGTCGTTCGGCAAATCGAAATGGCTTTCCGCCGGGGGCTGGATCAACGCCATTATCCCGATTCTGATCGTTCCATACTACTCTGTCATCGGAGGATGGGTCATCAAATATCTGATCGAATACGTGAAGGGCAACAGTACCCTGCTCGCAGAGGACGGCTATTTTTCCGGCTTCATCTCAAACGGAGTTTCCACAGAGCTCTGTTTTGCCGTTTTCTGCCTTATTACGGTCGCTATCATCTACGCCGGTGTGCGAAACGGCATTGAACGCGTTTCCAAGGTGATGATGCCGATTCTGATCGTCCTTTCCGTTATCATTGCCGTTTATTCCGTAACAAGACCGGGCGCACTGGCAGGCGTGAAGTATTTCCTTGTTCCGAACCTCAAAAACTTTTCATGGATGTCCGTTGTTGCCGCCATGGGACAGATGTTCTACTCCCTCTCGATTGCGATGGGTATTCTGATCACCTTTGGCTCCTACATGAAAAAAGACACCTCGATCGAGGATTCCACACGCAACGTCGAAATCTTTGACACTGCCATTGCGATCATGGCAGGCCTGATGATCATTCCTGCCGTCTTTGCCTTCTCCGGCGGAAATCCGGATACCCTGCAGGCAGGACCTTCCCTGATGTTTATCACCATCCCGAAGGTATTCGCCAATATGGGCTTTGGCACTGTGATCGGTATTCTGTTTTTCCTTCTGGTGCTGTTTGCCGCACTGACCAGCTCCATCGCACTGACAGAAAGCGCCGTTTCCACCTTTGAGGATGAGCTCGGCTGGGGCCGTAAAAAATCGACCGTTCTGATCGGCGTTATCATGATTGCGCTCGGAACGCTCTCCTGCCTTGGCTACGGGCCGCTTTCCTCCGTCACCATTCTTGGCATGCAGTTCCTGGATTTCTTCGACTTCCTGACAAACTCCGTGATGATGCCAATTGCTGCCATTGCCACCTGTCTTCTCGTTTCGAGAGTCATTGGTGTGGCGAAAATCGAGGAAGAAATCATCCACGGTGAGAGCCGCTTCCGCAGAAAGAAAATCTTTCTTGTCATGATCCAGTATCTCTGCCCGGTGTTTGCACTGATCATTCTGTTCAGTTCCGTGGCAAATGCATTCGGCTGGATCACCATGTAATGAATCTGTAAACGATGAAAAAAGATTGTTTTCGAAACACGATCACGATTTCGAAAACAATCTTTTTTTATCCAAATCTGTCACACCAGCATCAGGAATCCGTCAGCAGCAGAATATCTTCCTCCTTCAGATACAGCTCCTTTGGAATCCCCATTTCCGGGCTCCAGTCTGTTTTTGCGATCTTCCACTGCAGCCAGCTGCATTCGGCATTCTTCCGGAACGAAATGTTCCATTCAAACGGATCTTCCCAGATTTCGGATTCGTTGACCGGAAATACATTTTCCTCACCCGGCCTTTCTACTGTGGCCAGAAAATGTGCCCGGATGCCGACTGCGCGGATATCGTCTGCAATTTCCCGCTCCTTTACGTGCAGCGTTACGCCCCAGTCCACGGCCCGCAGCGTGTGCGCATCCACCCGCTCGGCCGCCGAAATGTTCTTGCAGCCCGACAAAATTGCCGCTGTGCGCGTCTTCGGATTCTGGAAAAATTCCTTCAGCGGTTCCATGACTTCCATCTTTCCCCGGTTCATACAGCTGACCGTATCGCAGAGGCGGTACACCTCATCGCGGTTGTGTGATACGAAGATGACCGGTTTTCCGGCCTCCTTCAGATGTTTGTACATCTCCTGCTCCAACTGCCATTTCAGATAAGTATCGAGCGCTGAAAACGGCTCGTCGAGCAGAATCAGCTCCGGCTCTGCTGCGAGCATCCGTGCCATCGCGACGCGCTGTTTCTGTCCGCCGGAAAGCTGTCCCGGGATCTTTTTCTCCAGCCCTTCCAGCTGAAACTGGCGGATCAACGATTCCGTCCGGCTCCGGTCCGGCCGTTTTCCCATGCCTGCCTCAATATTCTGCACAACATTCATATGCGGAAACAGAGCGTAATCCTGGAACATATAACCGACTTTCCGCTTCTGCGGCGGCAGATTGATTTTTTTCTCCGAATCAAACAGCACCTTGCCGTCAAGGACAATCCGCCCTTCATCCGGCTTTTCGATTCCGGCGATGCACTTTAAGGTCATGCTTTTTCCACAGCCCGACGCGCCGAGAATCGCAAAAATCTCCCGCTCCGCCCGGAACTGCATATGCATAAAAAATCCGTCCAGCTTTTTCGTAATATCTACTTCAAGCGCCATTCTTTATCCTCTACCACTGTTTCTGATTTTTCTTTCTCCGGTTACCCAGAAGGTTCATTGCCGTCATCGCAAGGAATCCGACGAGCAGTACGACAACAGACCAAAAACCCGCCGTTTTATAATCCCCGTCCTGAATCACCATTGCGATTTTCTGGGAAACGGTACCCGTCTTTCCCGGAATATTTCCGGCCAGCATCGACGTCGCGCCGTACTCACCGAGCGCCCTTGCAAATGCCAGTACCGTACCGGAGAGCACGCCGGGACCTGCCGATGGGATGACCACTTTCCAGAAAATCTTCCACTCCGACATACCAAGCGTCCGCGCCGCATAGATCAGGTTCGTATCCACCTGCTCAAATGCCGCTCTCGTATTGCGGTACATCAGCGGAAACGCGATAATCGTTGCCGCCAGAATACAGCCAAGCCATGTCTGTACTGCCTTGATACTGAAATTCTCATACAGTGCAGCACCAAACGGACGGCGGAGGCTGAAAATCAGAAGCAGGAAAAAGCCTGCAACGGTCGGCGGCAGAATCATCGGAAGTGTCAGAAAGCCGTCAATTACGGCACGCGCGCCGGGACGCAGCTTCATCACCGCACGCGCGGCAAAAATACCAAAGAAAAAGGACAAAATCGTCGCCACAATACCGGTCTTGATCGAAATGACAAGCGGGCTCCAGTCCAGTGACTGTAAAAAATCCAGTATTTCCTGCATAACATTTCCTTTCTATCCACGGCAGCCCTGCATACCTGCATCACGCATCCTGCCCGGATTTTCTCTGATGCAAAACCACCGTCCGTAGAAACGAAATCTTTCTTTTTCGGACGGTGATTCCAAATCCCTGCTGTTTTTTGTGGGATCTTCTTTTTATTCTACCTCTGTATCAAAGTAATAATTCCGGAAGATGGCGGCTGCCTCATCGGAAGTCAGAAACTCTACAAAGTCTTTCGCTGCTGCCTGCTCGGTCTCATCTGCCTCTTTGTTGACAACCTGTGCTGCCGGGTAGATGACATTTCCGGTCAGATCGTACGGAACGACCTGCAGAACCTTCAGACGGTCCTCCAGACCGTAGGTATCGGAATAATAAACCGTACCAACCTCGTTGGATCCCTCTGCAACTGCGGAAGTAACGGCTCCTACGTTTGCACACTCATTGATTTCCACGCCGCTGAGCGCTTCGGAAACCTGCTGGGTTGTGATGGCCGATACGTCGTCTGCTTTCTCCAGAATGCCTGCATTGACCAGTGCTTCTCTTGTGTATTTTCCAACCGGAACGGAACCGTCTGCCAGTGCGATGCTGGATGCCTTGTTCAGATCCTCCAGGCCCGTAACTTCTGTATTGCTTCCCTCATAGGTTACAACGCAGACCTGATTGTTTACGATATTGTGGCGGGTTCCCTCAACCAGAAGATTCTCTTCCTCAAGCTGATCCATCTGTTTTGCTGCTGCGGAGAAGAATACGTCGCAGGATGCACCCTCTTCGATTTGTGTCATCAGGGTTCCTGAACTGTCATAGCTTCCAACCAGTTTGACATTCGGCTGGGTCTTATTGTACTCGCTGATCAGCGTCTCCATTACGGAGTTCAGGCTCTTTGCGGCAAATACGGTGACAGTGGTATCGTCAAATACTTCGCCGTCTGCTGTGCTCTTGGCACTGGATGCGCTCTCTGCTTCCGAAGAAGCGCTGGATGCAGATGTGCTCTCTGCCTTGGAGCTGCTCTTACTGGAAGAATCTGTGGAATTGGAAAATCCGCATGCGGCAAGAGAAGGTGCCATAGCTGCCATCAGAAGAATGGATACGGTTTTCTTTTTCATGATAATTGACTCCTCATTTTGTATATTTACGTATGAAGCGCCGGATGTGCACCTTTTCGTTTTCCGGTTTTTGCTGACCGGATCTGAATGAGCTGTGCGGCAATGCTGATTGCAATCTCCGCCGGCGTCTCGCTTCCGATCTCGATTCCGATCGGGGCATAGACACTGTCGAGCTGTTCTCCGGTAAAACCCTGCGCTTCCAGTTTTTCGCGCACATACTTTGTCTTTCTGCGGCTTCCCACCACACCGATGTACGATGCGCCGGTGCGAAGCGCAAACGCCTCGGCATCCGCATCGCACCGGTGGCCGCGTGTCACAATCACGAGATAATCATTTTTCCGGATCGAAAGAATCTCGTCCAGTTTCGTAAAATCCACCAGCATGGTCTGCCCGGCGTCCGGGAACAATGCTTTGTCCACATATTCCTCCCGGTCATCGAGTACGATACAGCAGAAATCCAGATGATGCAGCACCGGAACGAGTTCCTGGGCCAGATGGCCGCCGCCGAACAGATAAACCTTTCCGTCGTAGCAGAATTCCTCGGCGTAATACGTTTTCCCGTCCAGTTCCAGAATCCGGCAGTGGCCCGCTTTTTCCTGTGCCGCCGGAAGCATTTCCCACGCTTCTTTTTTCAGCACGCGGATGCCGGTTCCGTCCAGCGCAAAAAAAATCCAGTAACTGCGGTACTGCTCCTGCGCCGCAAGCGCCTGCGCCAGACTTTCTGCTTCGCCGTGCGCTCCATTCATAAAATAGAAGCACACCTTCACTCTGCCGCCGCAGACCATGCCAAGCCCCTTCCCCTCTCCAGTTCCGAGATCGTATTCTCTGTATTCACTTTTCTTCTCCTGCACCAGCTCCTGCGCATGCAGAACCGCCTGATATTCCAGGTTTCCGCCGCCGATAGTTCCGAAAATCCGTCCTTCCCGGCCGACCAGCATATAGGCGCCCGTCGTGCGCGGAATGGAGCCGTCCCCTTCGGTGATAAAGGCAAGAACCGTGTCCTGTCCCTCTTCCAGCTGTGCAAGCAGTTTCCGGTAAAGTTCGTCCATGTTTCCTCTCCTTGTGTCTGATCTCTGGTCTACTTTTCCGTCACCAGTTCGATGGTGTCACCCTTTTGAATCGTGCCGCCGCGCAGCACCACCGCGAAAACGCCCTCCCGCGGCATGATGCATTCACCCATGCGTTTGAAAATCTCGCAGTGGCTGTGGCACTCCTTTCCGATCTGCGTCATCTCAAGCAGCGCATCCCCGCAGGAAAACCGCGTGCCGACCGGCAGATTCCGGAAATCATATCCTTCCACGATCAGGTTTTCCCCGAAGGCGCCGAGCGGAATATCCGCCCCCTTTGCACGGAAGGCTTCTATTTTTTCATACGACAAAAGGCTCACCTGGCGGTGCCAGTGCCCGGCGTGTGCATCGCCCTCGATGCCCCAGTCTTCCACCAGCTTCGCCGTTTCCACCTCGTGCTTTGCCGTTCCCCGTTTTTCACTGATACAGATTCCTATGATTTTTCCCATTTCTTTTGTTTCCTCTTCTTTTCGAACCGCCGTCATTTCATCCGCCGATACCGGACATCAGGTGGTGCTCTGTCATATCCTTCGGCCGCTCAAAGCAGTGTTCCATCGGCTTTTTTAAGATTGCCTGTGCCATCACATCCCGCAGATCCGCCGCCGTTCCGTTCTGCAGAACCTCCCGCAGATCCACACCGTTCTCATAGCAGAGACAGAGCTTTAAAAAGCCGCGGCTTGTCAGCCGTACACGGTTGCAGCTTCCGCAGAACTTTCCGTGGATCGCGCTGATAAAGCCGACGGGCATCGACAGCTTTTCGTACCGCACATAAGCCGCAGGACCGTTTCCTTCTTTTTCCTGGTCCGGCGTACATGCCCCATACCACTGTTCCAGCTCTGTTTTCAGCGCCTCATTCGACGGACCCACGTACGATTTTCCGGCGCCCACCGGCATCACCTCGATGAACCGCACCGGGACTTTTTCCTGCTCTGCAAATTCAATCAGTTCCTGCGCATGCAGTTCTTTTCGATGCACCGCATTCAACTTCACTAAAAGACCCGCCTCTTTGGCCGCGCAGATGCCCTGCTTTACCTGCTCCAGCGCATCGCGTCCGGTAATCGCCGCAAACTCTGCCGCATCCACTGTATCCAGGCTCACATTCACACTGTCACAGCCGGCCGCCTTCAGATCCCTCGCACACGATGCCAGGCGTACGCCATTCGTCGTGATCCCAACGGATGCGGTGCCCGGCACTGCTTTTATTTTCTGCACCAGCTCCACGCACTCTTTTCTTACCAGCGGTTCCCCTCCGGTAATCCGGTAATGCGTGATGCCAAGCCCAGCCGCGGCGTGCACAATCTTCAGCATCTCTTCGACGGTAAGCGGTGGATTCTGTTCCGTCTGCTCCAGTGCACAGCCCGCCGCACTCTCCGGCATACAGTACCGGCATCTCAAATTGCACGCGTCCGTGATGGAAATCCGCAGGTAATCTATCGTTCTGTCATACTGATCCTTCATCGTTTATCTGCCTTTTCCAAAACCGCAGTTCGGGAAGGTGCAGACCTTGCAGTTCAGGCAGAGACCGCCCTCGCCAAGACCGGCCAGCTCCTCCGCTGTCACCTCATCATCTGCAATGAGGCGCGGCAGGACAAGATCGAAAATCGTCCGTTTCGAATACATGACGCATCCCGGCAGGCCGACGATCGGTGTTCCATTTTCGGCATACGCCAGAAGGAACATGGCTCCCGGCAGCACCGGCGCGCCGTAGGAAACGATGCGTGCTCCGGTATTTTTGATCGCCAGCGGCGTCTTGTCGTCCGGATCCACACTCATTCCTCCGGTGCAGAAGACAAGATCGGCACCCGCTTCCATCGCGCGACGGCATCCGTCTGTGATCTTCGATGCATCATCATCGTAAACCTCATGAAAGATCATCTCCGCGCCGAATTCTGCCAGCTTTTCCTGGATAACCGGTGTGAAGGTGTCCTCGATCCGATGGTAATACACTTCATTTCCCGTTGTCAGAACCGCAAATTTTTTCTTGTGGAACGGCTTTAAGGTCAGGATCGGCCCGTAGGAACAGACTGCCTGTGCCGTCTCCATCTTCTCTTTTTTGATGACGAGCGGAATAATTCTCGTTCCCGCCAGTTTGTCGCCTTTTTTCACGTATGTATCACCGTGGCGCGTCGCAATCATCATCTCGCCGAGGCTGTTTACTTTTTTCAGCTTCTCGCGGTCCACTTTCAAAAGGCCGTCGCAGTCCGCGATCAGTTCAATTTTTCCTTCTTTGACATCGGACGGATGCATGTGATCGTTTTTACACATATCGTAAAGAATCTGTGCCGCCTCATTTTCATGCAGCATTGTATCGTCCTTTTCCCAGATGTAAATGTTGTCCTTTCCGACACTTAACAGCACCGGAATATCTTCTTCTGTAATGATGTGGCCTTTGCGGAATACCGCATCTTTTGTCACACCTTTGATAATCTGTGTAATATCGTGGCAGAGCACCTGGCCTACCGCGTCTTCTGTTTTCATCAGTTTCATCTGAAACGCCTCACTTTTTCTATTTGAATCTATTCCAGTTCCCCGCAGATCACTTCCAGCACGCTTCCGGCGATGCACCGCGCCTTATCGGAAATCGTGAAGCAGTTCTGCAGTTCTTCTTTCCGCGGATCGATGTCCGCAATCTTAAATCCCTTCGTCACCGGATAGCCGTCGCGGATCAGCCCGCGCAGCAGACCGGAGAGAGATGCTTCCACAGGTACCGTCCCGTTTTCTGTCTCAATCTCTGCAATCACAGCCCTGGCTTCCACAATGTCTCCGATCGAAGCCGCATTCCGCAGAATACCTTCCGCCTGTGCATGCATCACACGCTCTTTTCCGTACCCGCCGATGATGCCCGGAATGCCAGTGTTCGGAACCGCGCTTCCGCTTCGGATCACGCGTCCAAGATTATGACCGCGCTTCGTCTCAATTACAACATCCACATCTTCTCCTGCCGTAAAGCCCGGTCCGAGGGCAATCACAAGCGGCGCCATCTCTTTTGTCGTCCCAAGATTTTTCTTCGCCAGAATCGCATCGACCACGACGGCCGGGCGAAGTGCTGCAATGCTTAGTCCCGCCGGATCCACGAGCACCGGAACACCATCTTTCTTCCAGATCCGTTCCATTTCCTGTTCCAGAAGTTCTTTCCGGTTCTTTTTCTCTGCGAGATCCACGTCCATGCGCACGGCTTCCACGTCCTCTACCCTGGCACTGCCGGCATATACCGCTTCGCTCAAAGCCACCTGCCGCCGGATCGCCGCCGGGTGCTCTGCTTCCAGAACCAGCAGACGAAAGCCCGCTTTTTTCAGACGATGGATCGTACCGGTTGCAAGATCTCCTGCTCCCCGTACCACGATCAGATCTTTCTTTTTCATCTTCGCTGTCTTCCTTCTTTCGTTTCAGCAGCAGCCGTTTTCTTCCGTCTTCCGCGGCCTGCTTCGTTATTCTTGTTCGAGAATAACGCTTTTTCCATTAATAAAAATACAGGAAAGGACCCGTTTTGTCAACGTGTCCCCGTAAAAAATGTTATTTTTCTTCTGTTCCAAACCACTTCTGAAACGACGCATCGGCGCCTGCGCGGACTTCTTGTTCAAACTTCCGGTACCGCTTCAGGAATTCTTTTCCCTCCGGGGTCAGTACCGTCTGGCCGCCGTTGCTGCCGCCCCGGTTGCCCTGTACCAGCGGGATGCCGAGATCCTCCTCGGCGCGCTTTAAGATTTTCCATCCCTTCGAGTACGCCATCTGCATGCATTTGCAGCCCTTCGAAAGGGAGCCGGTTGCTTCCACATGCTCCATCAGCTCCGCCACACCGGGACCGAAGGCATGATCCGTCCGGCTGACGCGCAGCCGCATGTCGTACCGCAGCTTCTGTCGTAATGTTTCTTCTTTTTCTTCCATTTCCACCTCACACCTCTACAACAGCACACGGTACTCCGCCTCATAGGCAAGTCCCGCCGTCTGAAGTGCCGCAAGGATTTCTTTTCCCTCTTCCGGCGCTGCTTTCCAGGAAAGGCCGCAGCCCGCCGTAATTTCCCGCGGAACGGGGATCATCCTTCCCGGCAGGCCGTGCGCTCTCGCATACTGCTCCATCTGCATCGCCTGCGTTGTCCCCGCAAACGTCAGAATCCAGGTTTCTTTTCGCTGTCTCATATCGTTTCTTCCTTTTTCCAGCTTCTTTTGTATCCCGGATGCCGGCTGCCGCCTCTCTCACTGCTGCATTTCTTCTTCGGCAAACTCCCGCAGAGCCTGCGCGGCAATCCGGACTTCTTCTTCCGTCAGTACATGGGAAAAGCTGAACCTCACGGCTCCCTGCTCCCGTGTCCCGAGTGCTTCGTGCATCAGCGGCGCGCAGTGTGCCCCGCTTCGGACTGCAATACCATAGTTCTCATACAGCCAGTCGCTGACATATCCCGAATCACAGGAGCCGATGTTTAATGCCGCCGTTGGTACCCGCTGCTGCAGATCGTCTGTTCCATATAAAGTAAGTCCCGGGATTCCCTGAATTTCCTCCAGAAAGAGGTGCATCAGCTCCCTCTCTCTTTTGTAAATCATTTCAATCCCCGTCTTCTCCAGATATTCCAGCGCTCCCAGAAGTCCCGCAATTCCGTGGACATTTAAAGTTCCAGCTTCCAGGTGCTCCGGCATCGCCGCAGGCTGTTCTTTTTCATAGCTTCGGATTCCGCTTCCGCCCATTTTGAGCGGCCGGATCGAAAGTTCGGGACGGACGTAGATTCCGCCGGTTCCCTGCGGCCCTAATAGTCCCTTGTGGCCGGAAAAGCAGAGCACGTCGATCCCGCTTTTCTGTACATTGATCGGCAGAATCCCCGCTGTCTGCGCCGCATCGACGATCAGAAGCAGGGAATGGTGTTCCGCAATTTCGCACACCCGCGCAAGATCCGTGATATTTCCGGTCAGGTTGGAGGCATGCGTAACGACAAACGCTTTCGTGTTTTTCCGCACTGCCGCTTCCATCTGATCGTAATCGATCCTTCCAGATACATCCGCCGGGATCACGGAAAGCTCCAGTCCCTGTTTTTCCAGTGCATACAGCGGGCGCAGAACGGAATTATGCTCGCAGACTGTCGTGATCACATGATCCCCCGGCCCGAAGAGTCCGAAAATTGCCGTGTTCAGTGCCTCCGTATCGTTGCACGTAAATGCAATCCGCTCCGGACTCTCCGCGTGAAACAACTCTGCCAGCCGCATTCTCGTCTCAAAGACGATGCGGCCCGCATCCAGTGTCGCATCGTGTGCACCGCGGCCTGCATTTCCACAGCCGCGCAGTGCCTGGATCATACGCTCCTCTGCTTCTTTTGGATGCCACAGCGACGTTGCCGCCGAATCGAGGTAAATCATGGCTTAATCACGCGGTCTGCGCTGCTCATGCGCTCCACGATGTCATACATGTTGGTCACACTGCCGACCTGCAGCTTTTCGGTGATGCCGTAGAAGTTCAGGCATGTTCCACAGGTCAGAATTTCAACGCCGCGCGCTGCCAGATCTTTCAGATCCTCCAGGGACTCGGAACCCTTGCAGGTCAGCTTTGCACCGCCGTTGTAGCACAGAATCGTATCCGGCAGCTCATCCTGCTGGGTCAGTGCATAAAGGAAGCTCTTCATCAGAATTTTACCCAGCTCCTCGGCTCCTTCGCCCATATGGTCTGCAGAAAGAACGACGAGTTTTGTTTTCTTTGCCGCCGGTACGAGGCATACGGTTTTCTCTTCTGTTTCAGCCGGCTCTGTTTCCGATACGGTGAACTCCACATGATACTCTTTTTCTTTCTTCTCTTTTACCAGAAAGCCATATCCTTTCTGCTGCGCCATTTTTTCCAGGTTCTGCACGGCGATTTCATTATCCACCAGAACCTCCACTTTTCCGCTTCCCGCAAGTTCTGCAATCGCATTTTTTGCCTTTACCAGCGGTACCGGGCACACATCACCCATTGCGTTTACTGTCTTTTTCTCCATCTCTGCCATTTTTCATCCTCCCTGCCTTACCATTTCCTGCTCTGTGTCACATAAATTTCGGTTCCTGCCGGCTCTGTGATTTTTCCAACGATTGCTGCCGGAATCCCCTGCTCCAGCAGTTTTCTCTGCATTTTTTCTGCATCCACGGCATCCACGGCCATCAGAAGCCCTCCCGATGTCTGCGGGTCAAACAGCACCTCCTGCATGCCGAACGGTATATCCTTAAAGGTCACATGCTGCTCCAGATGATTCCGGTTCCGCTGGCCTGCCGCAGTGATCAGAAACTCCTCCGCCGCTTCCACAGCCCCCGGGAACACCGGAATCTGATCCGCCCAGATATGGCAGGACACGCCCGACTCCATCATCTCATGCAGATGTCCTAGGAAACTAAAGCCCGTTACATCGGTACAGGCATGAATGTTATACTTCCGTGCCGTCTCCGAGGCGTACTTATTCAGCGTCATCATTGATTCCACTGCCTTTTGAAATCCACCCGGGTTTTCCTCCCCGACGCGGTGCGCCGCACAGAGAATGCCGGTTCCGAGCGGTTTCGTCAGAATGAGCAGATCACCCACGCGGCCCGTATTGTTCTGCCAGATCCGGTCCGGATGCACGGTTCCCGTGACAGAAAGGCCGTATTTTACACTGTCATCCGCAATCGAATGACCGCCGGAGAGCGATCCGCCCGCCTCCTGCACCTTTTCCGCGCCGCCGCGCATGATTTCTCCGAGGACATTCAGATCCATCTGTTCCGGAAAGCAGACGATATTCAGGGCTGTCCGCACCTCTCCGCCCATCGCATAGATGTCGCTTAAGGCATTCGCCGCCGCAATTTTTCCAAACGTGTACGGATCCTCCACCACCGGCGGAAAGAAATCCAGCGTCTGGACCATCGCAAGGTCGTCCGTCAGCCGGTAGACGGATGCATCGTCTTTGCTGTCATAGCCCACCAGCAGATTCGGATCCTTTTCCCCTTTCGGCAGCTTCTCCAGAATATGTTCGAGCACGCCTGCCCCGAGCTTTGCCGTACAGCCGCCGCTCTTACAGAAAATAATTTTTTCTTCTTCCATCGTTACCTGTTCCCTCTTTTTTCAGCTTCTTCCGCACTCTCCGTCCGTTCCGCGCAGAAGTCCCAACGCATGCGGCAGGGTATCAAGTACAAATCCAAGACTCTCTTCCACCGCCTTCGGGCTTCCCGGCAGATTGATAATCAGCGTCCGATGACGGATTGCACTCACTGCCCGGCTCAGCATCGCCCGTTTTGTGATCGCCATGCTGCCCGCGCGGATCGCCTCCGCGATGCCAGGTGCCACACGGCCGGATACCGCCAGAGTTGCCTCCGGTGTCACATCCCGCATGGAAAATCCCGTGCCGCCTGTCGTGAGGACAAGATCGCACTGCTCCAGATCGGCAAGCCGGATCAGTTCCTCCTCGATCATCGCCCGCTCATCCGGCAGAAGACGCATCGAAACGACCTCATACTGCTCCGCCGGAAGCAGCTCTTTGATCCTTGGGCCGCTCTTATCCTCGCGCTCGCCCTGATATCCTTTGTCACTTAACGTTACAATTCCCACCCGGAAAACCGGGAAATCTTTCTTTTCTGTCATGCTTTATTTTTCCTCTTTCTGATAGATATAATGACCGCTCTTTCCGCCGTCCTTTTCCAGAATGTGGATATCACGAATCACCATGCCGCGGTCCATCGCCTTGCACATATCGTAGATCGTGAGCAGCGCTGTGGAAACGCCAGTCAGCGCCTCCATCTCCACGCCGGTCTTTCCGACACATGATGTGGTGCACACGGCCGTAATAGAATTTGTATTCTCGTCCGTGGTAAATGTCACTTCGCAGTTCGTCAGCGGCACAATGTGGCACAGCGGAATCAACTCCGCATTCTTTTTCGCCCCCATGATACCTGCCAGCCGTGCAACGCCGAGCACATCGCCTTTTTTCGCCGTATGGTCCCGCACGGCTGCAAATACCTCCGGGCTTACCTGTATGGTTCCCGTCGCCGATGCTGCCCGGTACGTGTCCGGCTTCTCATGGACATCGACCATGACGGCGCTGCCGTCTTTCTTAAAATGGGTAAATTCCGCCATCTGTCTCCTCCGTTCTATTTCCGTTTTATTCTCCGGGTTCCCACTCTTCTTCCGCTTCACGCACGGGAAGCTCTGCTCTCCCATACCAGGGATTCGTGTTCTCACCGCTTTGTCTTCTGTTTCCTGTCGCGCACGTAACCAGAACATGCTCGATCCCCTGCCTGCGCAGCAGCTCCACAAGTTTCTCTGCGGCCGCCCGGTGTTCTTTTTCCTCATACTGGTGCAGTACCGCATAAAACGTTCTGCCTTTCAAATCCTTCTGCTGTCCCTGTTCCGATGCGATCAGCCGTGCCAGATCTTCTTCCGTGATATGGTGTTCCATCGTACAGTCAAGCAGTTCCGCCGCCCGTTCTGCCCGAAAGCAGCCCTTGCCAAGCGGCTGTCCCAGTGCCGAAAGACCTGTCACACCAATCACAAGATCTGAAGAGGAAAGCAGCGCCGGTTCATGTTCCGCCGGTGCCTTGCACGGCAGGTGCCTTGCGCCGTCCGCCTCGATCAGCGTCAGATCGGCCTTTTTGCGTGCCTCTTCAAATAGTTCCGTTTCCGGCATGGAAAGCTTTTCCGGATCCCGGCAGGCACTCCCGATAATCGCTGCGCGGCCTGTGCGAAATTTTCTTTCGACCGCTTCCAGACTCTGGTCATGCCATTCCTTCGGCGGACGATAAATGTGCGTCGAAGTTGTCACCAGTACCTTCTGATCATTTTTTACACAAAAGCCTGCCATCTCGTACAGCAGCGTCGTTTTTCCGCCGCCGCCGATGATAGAAACTACATGGTTCTTTTCCTTTAAAAAGGGGAACGCCGTTCCCATTCCTACCGGCTCCAGCTTCTGTTTTTCTGTTTTCTGCCAGATTCGAAGCATCTCCTCTGCCCCCTTATGCCGTCTTTCTTTCTCACTCTACCATACTCATTTTGGGCTGTCAAATTTTACTCGCGCCGTAAAAACTTGAAAAAAGAACTGCCCCGATCGGGCATCCCCATCAGAGCAGTTCTTCTATTCTTACTGAACGTGTACGGTAAGCACCGCTGCATTTGATCTGTTTCCATCGCTGTCCGTCACATGATACGTCAGCGTGTAATCTCCCGGCACTGCAGTATCCACATCGCCGTCGATCTCAATCTGGTTAAAGAGTGACTCCTGGCTGTCTGCATCATCGGTCATCTCTTTGATATAGCTGGTTTTGTCCAGATCGTTTCCGGCTTCCACTGTTACTTCATACGTATTCAGGTACAATTTTGGGCTTTCTGCCGGCAGTGCTTCGATTTCCATCTGCGCATCTGTCTCATTTTTTGTGCCCTCTGTGTCATTCTGCTGCGGCTCCTCTGTTGCCGGTGCAGACTCATCTGCCGCCCCACTGTTATCCGTTTCCTGCGTAGCCTCATTTTCCGCCGGGGTATCTTCCGCTGCAGCTTTATAATTCACGCGGCGTGTTGCTTTTGATACATTATTGTGACTGTCCTTTGCCGCATAGACAACCGATGCACTGGTATGGTCATCGTTCGGGAAAATGTTTTCAATCATCAGCGAATCTGTCACATCTCCGTCTTTCTCATCCGTTGCAGTAACGCCTTCCAGCAAAGGCGCTGTATCACTGCCTTCCGCATACGTTACATCCCCATCAGCTGGAAGCTCGATTTCCGGGCCTTTTCGGTCGTCCGTCACTACGACAGCTGCTGTACCGGCTCCTAGCGCCACGCACAGGACAATCAAACCTGCAACAATCCCTTTTTTCATGGCAGTTAATCGTCCTCCTCCTGGCCGTAATCTCCATATTTGTACTGACCGTATTTTCCGTATTTACCATACGCCTGTTTCTGCATATCCACCTTGTTCAGGACAACGCCAAGCAGCGGGCAGTTACTTCTCTCGAGCTGGCTCTTTACTTCCTGTGCAAAACGATAGCTGATCACACCGGACTCAATGACCATGATTGAACCATCACAGATTTCTGCAACGATTGCACTGTCGATAACGCTTCCAAGCGGAGGAGTATCCACAATCACATAATCGTAAACTTTACGAAGTGCATTTAAAAGACTTCGGAAGTTCTTTCCCCCCAGAAGCTCTGCCGGATTCGGCGGAAACGGGCCGGAATAAATCATGTAAAAGTTCTTTACATTGGTAGAACAGATGACATCCTCCAGAGTTGCCTGACCGGACAGGAAGTGTGCCAGTCCGCGAACAGATTTCTGTGTTTTCGTTCTTCCAAGAAGAACCGATTTCCGAAGATCGGCATCGATCAAAATCACTCTTTTTCCGCTCTCTGCAAGAGAAATGCCGAGCTGCATAGAAACACTGCTCTTTCCCTCATTTGGTGTACAGCTTGTAACCGCGATTACTTTCTTATCTTCTCCGCAGAACTGAAGGTTGGTCCGAAGAGATTTGTAGGCTTCCACAATCTGATAGCCTGATTTTTCCTGTTTTACTACTACCTGATTCACGTTCCGTATCCTCCCTTATTTCTTTCTTCCACGGCCGTTTTTGTTTTTCTTCTTGCTCTTTTTCTGTCCTTCTGCAAGAGGAATTATGCCGAGTGTACTGACACCCAGATAACGTTCTACATCTTCGGAGGTCTGGATGGTGTCATTTGTCAGATAAACAATAATGATGATGACAATCGCGATAAATGCACCTGCTATTGCACCGATCAGCCCGTTTTTCTTAATACTTGGGCTTACCGGCTCATCTGGAATATTCGCCTCATCTACCACATTTACAGCTTCTGTGTTCATAACGTTCTGAATATGATCTGATGCTGCTACACGGATTGCATCCGCCATCTGGCTTGCTACATACGGATCTTCGTCTTTTACTGTAATCGAAAGGATACGCGTATCGTTCTGTGTAGTAACAGTAATTTTGTTCAAAAACTCCTCATAGGTAAGATCCAGATTTAACTGTGCAATAACGGTTTCAACAACCTGACGGCTCTGAATCAGCTCCGCATAGTCTTTGGTTAAAAGAGAACTTGCCTGCAGATCTCCACTTGTTACAGTACTGCTGCTGTCCTGTTTTGACAGTACATACATTTTTGTCGTCGATTCATACTGCGGCTTCATAAATACTTTGCTGACCAGTACCATCAGAAGGCCAAGTGCCAATGCAGCTAAAATCACATAGCCAATTTTGCTCCAGAGCACACGAAGCAGTTCCAGTAAATCGATTTCAATTTCATCCTGATTCTGTTGATTCGTTTCCATCTTCTTCTCCTGACTTTTTTTAGATTTCTCCGGCATCCCTTAAGATTTCCATCGGATTATCGTGGAAAATCCTTTCGGCATATGCCTCTCCCATTTTTTTTGAAACATAGGCAGCGCCTGCTCCTATGTTGGGAATACGTGTTTTTGTGTTGTGGGAATCGCTGCCGACAAAACCGAGCAGATCTTCCTTCATCAGTTTTCTGCAGTAGCGTTTTGCCCCCCACGTATACTTTCCAAGTATACTTTCCACATTCACCTGCAGTCTTGCGCCCATATCCACCAGATCGCTGGAAAATCCGACGCTCTTTACCGTTGCCTGATAGCGCTCCACATGCGCGATAATCGGTTCGTAACCGCAGGACAGTACATTGTAGACTCTCTCACGGATATGCTGTGCGGAATCTCCCTCGGAAAATTCCAACAGAACATAGGATGAACCGGCCATGGTCACATATTTCCGTTTTTCCAGGATATCCTGAAGATCCATGTTCGAGTGAAGTTCACACCCGAGATAAAGCGACATATCCGGATATTCCTTTTTTGCCGCTTCCTGCAGTTTCAGAAACTGCTCATGTACCTTTTTTGCCGGTGTTTCAAACATCCGCCGCCGATAATGCGGTGTGATGATAATCTTCCTGACCCCGTCCTCGTGCTGCATTTTCAGCATCGCCAGCGACTCTTCCAGGTCAGCTGCACCGTCGTCTACCCCCGGGACCATATGGCAGTGTACATCAAATAATTCCTTCATACCTTATCCCTCTTTTTGTGTTCTTTCTTCAAGTCACGCATACTTAGACATTCTACTTTAGTATACATCCTTTTGTGATCTCTGGCAATACAAAAAACATACTCTGTATTTATTTTTTAACATTTTTGTCAAACTTGCCTAAAATGAGGGATAAAAAAGAGACCCCCATTTTCATGTCGGCCTCTCCCGTTATTTTCTGCAGATGAAAACCCCTGCCTCTTTTGTGATCTCAATTCCGCCGTGTTTCTGAATTTTCTTTTCCAGAAATTCTTTGAATTCCCGCTGTCTCGGATACAGATACTCATTCTGATTTCCATGGCAGGAAAGGATATAGTCCAGAAGCGGCTCCGGCCGGTCGACCCAGAGACTGTCCTCGTAGATTCTTTTCTCTACGCTGCCAAAATAAGGCTTTAACTGCTTTTCTCCGTGATCCAGACCAAAAATAGTATACAGCGCCACCTCCGAAAGATTGATCTGCGGATCAAACTCCTGTACCAGATCGGTAATCTCTTTCATATGGCCTTTTCCATACGTACTGCAGTAGAACACGCCGTCATCTGAAAGCACACGGCTGATTTCCTGCAGACCGCGGGACAGATTCTGGACATAGAACAAAACATGATTTGCAATAATCCGGTCGTATTCCGCATCCGGAAACGGAAGCTTCTGGCAGTCCAGTGTCCGGAAATCAAAACAGGATGCCTTTTTTTCTCCCAGATTTTCCGCCGCATCCCGGATCATGCCGTCCGACAGGTCAGACAGACAGATATACTTTCCTTTCAGCACGGATGGCTCCGCTTTTTTCCAGAGCTGCCCGTTTCCGCAGCCGATCTCCAGAATCCGGCGTGCACCGTCAAAATCCATCTGTTCCAGAAGCCACGGGAACCATCCCTTTTTATTTTGGGAATACTGCTCGTGCAGCGAAATACGGATATTCAGGTTTTCTCCGTTTTTGTACTGCTCCACCAGCGTCTTTTCCATATCGGTCAGATGAATCAGGTTCAAAATGCCGGTCCAGTCGATCTGGTTCGTCTCCTCCAGAATCTGTGTCGTATTCTGCAGCGCCTTTTCCATCTGCTCCAGATTTTCCATCTTCTTGTGCACAAGTCCGATCTGCATTTTCAATGATTTCAGAATATCCGCACTCGTATCGTGAATCGTCATATTTCCGATCTCATTCAGGGAAAATCCGAGATATTTCAGCGATAAAATTTTCTGCAGCTTCAGAAAATCCTCATCCGAATACATCCGATAACCGGATTCGTTAATAAAGCTCGGCTTCAGCAGCCCTTTTTTGTCGTAATAGCGAATTGTCCGAATGGTCACATGGGCCATCCGGGCAAATTCACCAGTGGTATAATATTGATCCATATCCACCACTCCTTCGCAAAAGCCGCTTTTTTGCGGCCTTTGCATTTCACTTTTCTCTCTTACAGACGGTCTTTGTACATCTCAGCGAAGTAGTTCTGATACTCACCGCTGATGATGTGTTTCCACCAGTCTTCATTGTCCAGATACCACTGGATTGTCTGTGCAATTCCGGTATCGAAATTGTATTTTGGTTTCCATCCAAGCTCAGTCTCGATCTTGGTCGGGTCGATTGCATATCTTCTGTCATGGCCCGGGCGGTCTTTTACGTATTTGATCAGAGATTCCGGTTTGTCCAGAGCTTTCAGGATGGTCTGTACTACCTGAAGGTTTGTTCTCTCGTTGTGTCCGCCAATGTTGTAAACCTCGCCTACTTTACCTTTATGGATAATCAGGTCGATTGCTTCGCAATGGTCGGATACGTGCAGCCAGTCTCTGACATTCTCACCGTTTCCGTATACCGGAAGCTCTTCGTCTGCCAGTGCGCGGCTGATCATAAGCGGAATCAGCTTCTCCGGGAAGTGATACGGGCCGTAGTTGTTAGAGCATCTGGAAACGGTAACCGGGGTACCGAAGGTTCTGTGGTAAGCCAGTACAAACAGGTCTGCGCTTGCTTTGGATGCAGAGTACGGGCTGGAGGTGTGGATCGGGGTATTCTCTGTAAAGAACAGGTCCGGGCGATCCAGCGGAAGGTCTCCGTAAACCTCATCGGTAGATACCTGATGATATCTCTTTACGCCGAATTTTCTGGAAGCATCCAGCAGTACACGGGTTCCCATTACGTTGGTCTGAACAAAGATGCCCGGATCCTCGATGGAACGGTCTACATGGCTCTCTGCTGCGAAATTGACAACAACGTCAAATTTCTCTTTTTCAAACAGATCCATGATGAAAGCTTCGTCTGCGATATCACCTTTTACAAATTTGTAGTTCGGTTTGTCCTCAACCGGTTTCAGAGTCTCCAGGTTTCCTGCGTAGGTCAGCAGGTCCAGGTTTACGATCTGATAGTCCGGGTATTTGTTTACCATGTGATGTACGAAGTTTCCGCCGATAAATCCGGCTCCGCCTGTTACTAATACTTTCATGCTTTTTCTCCTTTTTGGTGTGTTTATCGTCTCAGTTTTATGTCAATTCAACTTGTTGTACCCTCACTATAATGGGTGACGTTGCGTCATGGTCAAGAGGAGAATGAAAAAAGTTTGTGAAAATCTTGTTTTTTCCCCTCCTACCTGTCTATCTTAAAATTTTTACGGCGATTCTCGTAATATACTGTTCCATTTCCTGACTGGTCAGCGCGTCCACCATATATTCCTCATAAAAGCGGTCATCCAGCAAAAGTTTCTGTTCCGTGGCATATCGGAACAGCTTCCGGTACGCCGCTTCAATTCCCTGCCATGGTCCTTTATAATAATAGCAAAGATACTCTCCCTCCGGCCGAACCGTGTATCGCACTTTCGCCGGCACACGATCAAAAATCAGATAGAAATCACGGTAATCCAGAAAATTCCCCGTTTCCAGTGTTTCCCGTTTCTGAACAAACCCCACATTATACGAACTTCGATTTCCGTATTGCCCGCAGTAAGCATAGAGCTCTCCGATTTTCTGATTGACTGCCAGATTATCCGCTGACTCGCTGTGGTTTGTGACAAGATACTGCAATGGAAGGGTATGGATCCCCACAGGACAGAAGGGATCTTTTTCAAACGCCTCACGGCATTCCGCCGATGCCTGTGCCAGAAACCGCTTCTTTTCCCCAATCCAGCGCTGCATCTCGCGGAGCCGCTGCATTTTTTCGCGCACCACCTTCTCCTCCTGTTCCAGCAGTACTCCGAATTTTTCAGGACTTCGCTGTTCCAGATAATTTCGAATCTCTGCCAGCGGCATGCCCAGCTCCCGCAGCATTCCGATCACATCAAACGTTTCCATCTGATCCATCGCATAATACCGGTAGCCGTTTGTCCCTCTTCTTTTTGGTACGAACAGCCCAATCTCATCATAATGGAAGAGCGTTTCCTTTGTCGTGCCTACCAGCGCTGCAAATCGCCCCGCGCTTAAATACTCCTGTTTTCCCATTTCTGACTCCTTTTCCTGAATATGTGCTCTCGGAATTTTTCCTGTTTTTCACCTTTTTTGCACTTGACTATAGGGTTACCCTATCCTTTATAATAGCAAACGATTCAAATTTTCACAAGAAATCTTTCCCATCTAAAGCGTGTCTGAAAAAGGCTTTTCACACATAAAAAGGAGGTTTTTGATTATGAGCCAGTCACTCGCCAAGGATTTCAACTTCCGCTCTCTGCTGAAGTTTGCGTTTCCATCGATCATCATGATGATCTTTATGTCTCTCTACAGTATTGTGGATGGCTTTTTCATCGCACAGTACGTGGACAGCATGGCGCTTTCCGCCGCCAATATCGTCTATCCTGCCGTCAGCATTCTTCTTGCCGTCGGCATCATGTTCGGTACCGGAGGCAGCGCCGTTGTCGCCGCAAAGATCGGACAGGGAAAACAGGAGGAAGCCAACCGTAACTTTTCGGCCCTTACCCTTACCACACTGATCATCGGTATTCTGGGCGCAGTGCTCGGCAACCTGTTTTGCCGTCAGATCTGCAGTCTGCTCGGTGCAACGCCGGTGCTGATGGATTACGGTACCGCCTATCTGCGGACGATCCTTTTCTTTGCCCCGGTCTGTCTTCTCCAGGCGCTGTTCCAGTCCTTCTTTGTAACGGCAGGGCGCCCGGGACTCGGACTTTCCCTTACGGTGTCCGCCGGCATTACCAACATGCTTCTGGACTATCTGTTTGTCGTTCCGCTCCATCTTGGTGTTGCGGGAGCGGCCCTTGCCACCGGCCTTGGCCAGTGCATTCCGGCCGTTGCCGGTATTTTATACTTTACCTTTGCCCGAAAAGGCCTTCGTTTCACCAGGCCGGAATTTTCCAAAGGCCTGCTCTCCACAAGCTGCTTCAACGGTTCCTCCGAGATGGTCAGCAATCTTTCTGCAGCCGTTGTCACTTACCTTTTCAACATGCTGATGCTGAAATTTGAGGGCGAAATCGGTGTTGCCGCCATCACGGCGATTCTGTACGGACAGTTTCTCTTTGTTGCGCTGTACCTCGGCTACAGTATCGGCGTTGCACCTGTGTTCAGCTTCAACTACGGCAGCCGGAACAAACAGCGGCTGATCCGGCTTTACCGCATCAGTATCCGCTTCGTTGTGGTAAGCTCTGTGATCATCGCACTTGTGGCCGCCTTCGGTTCTCCTGTTATTTCCGCCGTTTTCATGCAGAAAGGCACGTACGGCTTTGAACTGACACGCCACGGCGGATATCTGTTCTCCATCGCTTACCTGTTCTGCGGTACGAATATCGTCGCCTCCGGCATTTTTACGGCACTGTCAGACGGAAAGACCTCTGCTTTGATTTCTTTTTTGCGAACCTTCGTCTTTATCGTTCTCTCCGCGCTGCTTCTGCCGCTCGTGCTTGGCACCAACGGTGTGTGGCTGTCGATTCCGGTCGCCGAATTTCTGACGCTGTTCATCTCCGTGCCGAAGCTGTCCCGCTATTTCAAGGATCCGAAAGTCGCAACGGAGACGCAAACAAGTCCCAACTGATCTTACCGACTTCGCTGATTCTCAAAACCCCGCACAGGGATCCGTTGTTTTCACAGGATCCGCTGTGCGGGGTTTCTCTTTTGCTACCACTTTTTCCCCGGGCAGTCCCGCAGTGCAATCGCTGCCCGCATCTCCACGTAGCAGCCGCACATGCGGCACATGCCGGACAGCAGCTTTTCACACTCCTTACAGATGGAAAGCCGCCGCTCGTATTCCTCCTCCGGCGTTTTATCGTCCGCCGGAATTCTTGCAATATAATCATACATATTCTGAAAAAAGCCTGCCTCGTCCATCTCACGAAGCAGGCATTTTTTACAGATCCTGGTATTTCCGTCCATCAAACTCCTCCGGAACCGAATCTTTTTTCATCCCAGATATCTTCTGGTTTTTATGGTTTCCCTATTTTACGGCGATATGAAGCACACTGCACGCCGGAATGGTAAAGGAAATTCCCTCTTTTGTTGCCTGCACACCGTCAAAGCCCTGAACGCCAACCGTCTCCGGCGCTTCAAAGGTGTTTTTATCCTGCATATGGCCGGTTACGATCTCGGCTTTGATCTCGCCGGCTTCTTTTCCAAGAAGTACCGCCTCTACCGGATATGCTTTCTCCAGATCCACATTCGTCATCGTAATATGAAGTACACCGTTGGCATCTACCGAAACAGATTCCGTCAGATTCGGAACCATGTATTCGTCTTCCAGACCAACCTGCTCCGTTTCCAGAGAGCTTGCCAGAAGATCATTTTCCTGATGTACCTGATACAGATCAAAAACATGATACGTCGGAGTTTTGACCATCTTTTCCCCCTCGGTCAGGATCATCGACTGCAGAACATTGACCATCTGTGCGATATTTGCCATCTTGACACGGTCGCTGTGTTTATTGAAGAGATTCAGGTTGATCCCTGCGACCAGTGCGTCACGCATGGTATTCTGCTGATACAGAAATCCCGGATTCGTTCCAGGCTCCACATCATACCAGGTACCCCACTCATCCACGATCATGCCGACCTTTTTGTCCGGGTCATACTGATCCATAATGGCGCTGTGGCGGCGGATCAGCTCTTCCATATACATCGTCTTTTTCATGGTCTTATACCAGTCTTTTTCCGCAAACTCCGTTGCACTTCCCTTGTGATCCCAGGTTTCCGGCACCGTATAGTAATGAAGCGACAGGCCATCCATCATGCCATGCTGCTGTGGGGAGATTCTGCGGAAGCATGCTTTCATCACTTCCTGCGTCCACTCATAATCATCCGAATTGGCGCCGCAGGCAATCTTCCGGATCTTTTTGTTTCCATCGTAATCACGCACAAAGGTCTGATATCTGCGGTACATATTTCCGTAGAATTCCGGATTCATATTTCCGCCGCAGCCCCAGTTCTCATTGCCGATGCCGAAGAAATCGACGGTCCACGGCTTTTCGTGGCCATTTTCCGCACGAAGGTCTGCCATCGGAGATACCCCGTCAAATGTCATATATTCAACCCACTCCGACATCTCCTGCACAGTACCGCTTCCCATATTTCCGTTGATATAGGTTTCACATCCGATCTGATGGCAGAGCTCAAAAAATTCGTGGGTACCAAAGCTGTTGTCCTCGACAACACCGCCCCAGTTGGTGTTGATCATTTTTTTGCGGCTTTCTTTCGGTCCGATACCGTCTTTCCAGTGATATTCATCTGCAAAACATCCGCCCGGCCAGCGCAGTACCGGAACTTTGATATTTTTCAGTGCTTCAACAACATCGGTACGCATTCCGTTCACGTTCGGAATATCGGAATTTTCTCCTACATAGAGTCCTTCATAAATACATCTTCCCAGATGCTCCGAAAACTGTCCCTGGATTTCCTTATTGATTTTTGAAAGCTTTCTGTTCGCATCAATTACTAACTTAGCCATAACTTGTCCCCTTTCGAGATCTTAAATTTGGCTTTATTATAGGAGATGTATCTCACTTGTGTCAATGAGCGTACAAGTTGTTTCCCCATGATTTTTTCAAAAAGTGCGGCCGTCTGGCTGCTGACCAAAAGGCCGCTTGTTTTATTTTTCATTCTGCATACGAAAAAACCGCCCTGGTTTTCACCAGGACGGTTACCGTCCGTGCGTTAGAGGATTCGAACCCCCGACCTTTTGGTCCGTAGCCAAACGCTCTATCCAGCTGAGCTAAACGCACATTTCTTTGTCGCTTTAGAACTCTTTGTTTATCACTCGTTCCCGCTGACATCATGTATATTACACTATCCTAAGAGAAAAGTCAACACCTTTTTGAAAAAAATTTAAAATTTTTTCGAATAACAGTTTTTTGTGAAAATAAGGGCTTTTTCCCCTATTTCACAGTCCGCACCAGGTAGTCTTTCTTTCGCAGTTCCTCTTCAATCAGATCCAGGGTCTGCGCAGAGTCTGCCGATACGGTATGAAAATGTTCCCCTGATGTGATATTCTTCAGCGGCCGTGATTTTCCCTGCCGGATTTCTTCCATAAACAGTGCCACCTTATTTCGTGAACTGATATTAAGTTCCGCCCGCAGTTCTCCGTAAACCTCGTGACGCACAATCACATCCAGCACAACGCCGCCGAAATCCACAATTGTATTCAGCTCGTCCTGCATCTGCTCATCCGTGTGATTCACCTCAAAGACCCGCGTCTCTCTCACCGGGCTGCTGCAGATGTAGCCGCGGTTTGTCGCAATCACATCGTATCCGGCAGCGCGGATCAGGGCAATGTCCTGGACAATCACCTGACGGCTGACTTCACAGCTCTTCGCCAGCGCTGCACCGGAGACCGGCGTCTTACTGTTTGTTATTCTTTGAAGAATCTCTTCTCTTCGTTCCTTTCCACTCATCATAAAACAAGACCTCGCATTTCGTACACTTCCCTTATCTTATCACACTTTCCGCCGTTTCTACAATAGCAGGAAATCATTTTCCAAAAGCTTTGTCAAGGACTAAAACTTTATGAAATTTTCCGGGCTCTCGTATATTCGTCCCGCCAACTGCCAATCATGAACGTATAACAGTAACGAACGGTAACCATACGTTCCATGTTTCAGGAGGATGCATACCATGGCGATCAATAAAGTTGAACTGTGCGGAGTCAATACATCACGCCTTCCCGTACTGAATGCCGAAGAAAAAGAGACTCTGCTGAAAAAGGCCCGCGAAGGAGATGCTGCTGCCCGCGAACGCTACATTCAGGGCAATCTGCGCCTTGTCTTAAGCGTGATCAAGCGCTTCTCCAACAGCAGTGAAAACGCCGACGATCTCTTTCAGATCGGCTGTATCGGCCTGATTAAGGCGATTGATAACTTCGACACGACCTTAAACGTCCGTTTCTCCACCTATGCCGTGCCGATGATCATCGGTGAAATCCGGCGGTATCTGCGTGACAACAATGCGATCCGCGTCAGCCGTTCCCTCAGGGATACTGCCTACCGCGCCATCTGCGCCCGCGAACTTTATCTCAAGCAGAACCAGAAAGAGCCTTCGATCGAGGAAATCGCCGCTGAAATCGGCATTGGAAAAGAGGATATCGTCTATGCCCTCGATGCAATCCAAAGCCCAATGAGTCTGTATGAGCCCGTCTACACGGAAGGCGGCGATACCCTGTATGTCATGGATCAGTTAAGTGATAAGAAAAATAAAGAAGAAAACTGGGTGCAGAACCTCGCCCTGCAGGACGCGGTCGCCCGTCTCAATGAGCGCGAACGCCAGATCATCCGCATGCGTTTCTATGAGGGGCAGACCCAGATGGAGGTTGCCCGGGAAATCGGCATCTCGCAGGCGCAGGTCAGCCGGCTGGAAAAGTCCGCCCTGCGCTCTATGCGGAATTATCTCTCCGACGAGCGGTAACGCCCGCCGTTCACTGAATTTCTGCAAACTCCAGCCGGTAATCCGACGGCGGCATTCCATAGTGTTTCCGGAACACACGGGAATAGTAAAAGGGATCTTCAAATCCGCACGACAGCGCCGTCTGTTTGACCATCATCCCCATCTGCAGCAGCTTTTCTGACTGCTGCAGCCGATATTCCAGCAGATACTGTCCTGGTGACCAGCCGATTTTCTTCTGAAACAGACGGTTCAGCGTTGTGCGGCTGACCGCCATTTTCCGCGCAATTGTCTCCGCGCAGAACTCACTCCTGTGATACCCTGCGGCAATCAGAGCCATCGCTTCCATGATCCGCGGATCTTCCTTCTTTCTCTCCTCCCGCTGCGGCTCCGCCAGATCCTGGTACACGCCCAGAAGCGCAAGCAGCACACCGACGGCCTCCTGGCTGTTCCGGCGATAGAGTTCCATCTGGCAGAGACGCTCAAAATACGGCAGAAGCCTTTCCTGACGGAGAGGCGGCGCCGCCGGCTGCTGTGGGTTCAGTACCGACCGTGCCAGAATCTGCCGGCATTGTTCCCCGACAAAATCAACCCACGCATATTCCCACGGCTCGTTCTCATCCGGCGCGTACTGCACCACCTGCTCTGGACAGATTAAAAAGCTCTGTCCGGCGGTAAGTGTGTACGTCTTTTTCCCGCAGGTAAACGTTCCCTTTCCGCTTATAATATAATGTATAATATAGCACTGCCGTACACCCGGCCCCCAGGAATGCAGATCATGGCAGTCCTGCCGCCCGGCATCGACAGGCCGGATCCCGTTCATTTCTGATACAAGCATATTCTTTCCTTTTCCCGTATTTTATTCTTTATGAAGCAAAAATCCATGCTTTTGTCTTAAAATTCCATGGTTTTGCTCTGTAAATCCATCTATACTCAAAGTACATCAAAACTTACGGGAGGTCAATACTATGATCAAACTTACACCGCCGATGGGCTGGAATTCCTGGAACACCTTCGGAGAAAATATCAATGAAAAAATGATTTTTGAAACTGCTGATGTCATGGCCGAGAGCGGCCTGCGCGATAAAGGATACGAATATCTTGTCATCGACGACTGCTGGTCTTTACGTGAACGCGATGAAAACGGCCGTCTTGTGCCGGATCCGGAAAAATTTCCGCATGGTATGAAAGCCGTTGCCGATTACGTTCATTCCAAAGGGCTGAAATTCGGTATGTATTCCTGCGCCGGAAACATGACGTGTGCCGGCTACCCTGGCAGCTATGAGCACGAATTTGTCGATGCGGAAACTTTCGCATCCTGGGATGTTGATTTCTTAAAATACGACTACTGCTACCACAGCCCGATCCTGCACGGAAAATATCTGTACCGCCGCATGGGACTGGCACTCGAGAACTGCGGCCGCGACATTCTCTTCTCTGCCTGCTCCTGGGGTGCTGATGAAACGCATGAGTGGATCAAAGAAACCGGCGCTTCCATGTGGCGTTCCACCGGCGACATCTTTGATACCTGGGATTCTGTCAAAGATCTCGTGGCACAGCAGGAAAAACTGCATCCGTACAACGGCGTCGGCTGCTTCAACGATATGGACATGCTGATCGTCGGCATGCATGGAAAAGGAAATGTTGGACTGGCCGGCTGCAGCGATGTCCAGTATCAGACACACTATGCACTGTGGGCATTCCTTGGCTCCCCGCTGATGATCGGCTGCGACATCCGCGAGATGAGCGACGAAACCCGCCGCATTCTCATGAATGACGAAATGATCCGCATCAACCAGGATCCGCTCTGCCGTCAGCCGTATAAAGTGAAAAACCATGCATGGAATGACAAGGTTCTGATCTATGTGAAGGCACTCGCAGACGGAGATCTCGCCATCGGTATGTTCAATCTCAGTGATGAAAAATCACGTGCAGCCATGAATCTGGATGAGATCGGCCTTCCGTTCTCCACTGGCCGTACTCTGGAACTTACTGAGGTCTGGACCTGCGAGAACCTGTGTGCAAACAATGCATCCCTTGTCACAGAACTCGAGCCGTTTGCATCAAAAGTATACCGTGCAAAGGTCGTAAAACTCTGATGGCACGCTGTATGCAGTGCGGCAAAGAACTCACACATAACGAGATCGGCGCCCACCGTAAATTTATCAACCGCGGCGCAGAACAGTTTTTCTGCAAGCAGTGTCTTGCCGAGCATCTCGGTGTAACGCCGGAGCTCATTGACGAAAAGATCGAACAGTTTAAGCGACAGGGATGTACCCTGTTTGTATAAGGCCGCTGCATGTAACGCACAGAGTCAGATTTCCATGCATCAGGAATCCGGCTCTGTGTTATTTTTATGTTTTATGAAGGTTTCCATCCGGCATCAGCTCCACGCAGGCAATCTCGGGAATGTTATTGAACCGCGGAACCAATTCCGTATTTCCAAGTCCGGACGACAGCACCAGATGCCGTTTTCCATCCTCCGAGTCAAAAATCCCCTTCAGCTGTCCCGGAAACCATCCCATGTCCGGCGCATAAACACCGCCAATGCCAGGCAGAATGACCTGGCCGCCGTGAAGATGGCCGGAAAATACGCAGTCAATGTCCCACTCCTCCAGCCCGTCATTTTTCATCCAGGCAATCGGAAGATGGCTGAGCAGGATTTTGTAACGGTCGGTGTTCTCAAAATCCCACAAGAACTTACACTCTTCTGGATCCGCTTCGCCAGTTTCCAGATATTTATCCGGGAGACAGTAACCGTAAATGCCGCCGATACGGAGGGGCTGGCTGTTGATGGTGATGTCTTTATATTCATAGTTCAGGACGGTGGCGCCGGCGGATTCGTAGAGAGCGGTAATGTCTGTACCGTAGTTCTGCTCGTATTCCAGTTCATGGTTGCCGAGGGAGACGTATGTTGGGGCGATTGCAGATAATTCTGCCAGCAGCGTTACCGCAATATTATTATCTGGCTCATTTGCATTTAGAAGATCACCGGTGATCATAATCAAATCTGGTGACTTCATTGCTGCTTTAGAAATCAGATGTTTATTATCCGAACCAAAGATGCTGTTATGGAGATCTGTTATTTGTATCAGACAAATTTCTTCCGAAATTTTCTTCGATTGCAGTATATATGTTATGCTGTTTAGATTATATTTCGATTTTATAACACTTTTTCCTGTTATGCACAGAAGCATAACAACCAATATGCCCACTACCCTGCGCAGCTTGTACCCGTTTTTACATCGTTTTCTCATTCTATTTCTAACCATCTTATATTTTAGATCGAATCATTCTCAGCAGATTCTGCCATTGTCTTCTCACTCTAAAAAAGTTGACTTTTTCAGGATATGCTAATACATAAAAATCATAATTATTTTTAAAGCGTACAATTCCCTCTTTTTCTGCCTGCTCCAGTGCTTCTCTATACTGCTGTTGAAATTTTTCTCCTCGTTCTTTATCAAAATCTTCTTTCCATTTTTGGCACTTTATCAAATCCCACTGCGCTGAATTCAGCAGTTTTAACAATGCCGCCTGATAAAGTTCTTTACACCTTTTTTTCTTAAAAAATTTTATTCTTTCTTCCTGTGCATCATATTCGTCAAATCGTTTATTGAGCGTCAAATTTTTTGTTATTCCACACGGATTTGTAAAATAGAAATAAAATACAATATCTGTTACTGCTATTCTCTCACTTTGATAATACAATTGATACGTAATATATTCATCTTCAAATAACCTCCCTTGCGGAAAACGGATTCCATTAAATACTGTTTTCTTAAATAATTTTCCACAACAGGATATATATTTTTCCACGTTTTGACCACAAAAAAGTTTGCTTTCAATTTCCAATCCAGACTGGATTTCCACACAATTCTTGATTTGCAACTCAGCGCATGTATCTACTTCTTCTATCTCAGCAAAACGTTTTAATCCGCAGATAAAGATATCCGCGTTTTCCTCTTTCAAAACTTTCAGCTCTGTTTCAAGCATTTTACTATGCACCACATCATCCGCATCAATAAACATTACGTATTCCCCTGATGCAATTTCTAAGCCCGCATTTCTAGCAGAAGAAAGCCCTCCGTTTTCTTTATGAATCACCGTTATTGTCTTCTGTTTTTCAGCATATTCATCACATATCTCGGCCGAACCGTCTGTTGAACCATCATCCACTAAAATAATTTCATATTCCTGACAACTCTGTGCCAGCACACTGTCGATACACCGTTTTAAATAGCTTTTCCCTTGATAAACCGGAATTATAATACTAACCGTTATCATATCTGATCCATCCTTTTATTTTCAAGTAGATTTTTTCTCCCAAAAGCTTTTTAATCATACGATTCGGAAGATATTTCCAATCATTTTTCTTTTCCTCTAACAATGCCTGACGATGTTTTTTATGATACTCTTTTTCTGCTCTTTCCATCCAGCTTGCATGAAACCAATGAACCGAAATTGTTTTTTTTGATTTTCTTCTATATCCTGTTTCAAAATCAATGGGGCACATACAAATGGATGGTAAAATCATAATATTTCCCTCTAAAATCTGCTGCTTATCCTTTTGTTCCAGTCCGTGTTTCAAAAAGATTTCTGTATTAATAACCGGGCATGTCTTCTTATTTTCTGATCCGTCCTCTAAAATAAACGGGATCGTTTGATACATCTCCATCATTTCATACAACAAACCGCATCCCCGTTCAGCGCCAAATCCAAGCCCCGTAGAAATATATTTTTTATTTTCAAATCCAAAAAAAGCACTGTATTTTAGCAGAAAATCAATCTTTTTCACTAATTCTACATCTGTATCAAAATATATCCCTCCATATTCATACACAACCCGGAGTCTTACATAATCTGTAACAAATGCCCACTTTTTCCTATGATATGCGTCAATTACATACTGCGGGCATTCTTTTATATTAAAATTTTTTTCATTCCATTCTACAATAAGATAGTCTGGACAGAACTTTTGCCAGCTTTGCATGCATCGCCTGACCGAATCTGGAATTGGCTTTCCCCCAAACCAGCAATAATGTATTTTTTTAGGAATCATCTCTCTCACCCACGCATTTCAAATCGTCTAATCGAATTTTTCCCCAGGCATTTACGTTCCAGTTAATCTTTAAAGCATGTTTACTATCCTGAATTTCAAATGTAAATGCCGGAAACACTGCATCCAAGTCATCGTAAGTTCCCATTTCGTTTACATTATAAATCACCAGCAATACGAAATATTTTCCCGGTACAAGTCCACGCAGCAGCAATTCCATTTCCAATATTTTGCTTCTTCCTGCAAAAAAGGATGTAAATTCCTGCAAAATTCCCGCTGCAACAGATCCTCCATCTGCTGATCTTATTTCTGCCCTCACGGATAGATTTGAAATATTTGTTTTGGCCTCAACCGACAAATCAAATTTCAGCTTTTCCTCAAATTCATATACCGGTACCTGTTTGTCCACAAGATGCACATGTGTCATTTTCGCCTTAATAACTGGCGGAAGATGTGCCATTCTCTTATTTTTCAGATCAATATCTACACTTCCGTTTTTAACAGCTGTATCCATATACAAATCAATTGCTCTTTCTACCCCGCCGTCAAATATCAGTTCGCCGTGATCCAGTACAAGGCAGCGGGTGCAAAGCTGACGAATGGTATTCATATTATGACTCACATAAAGAATCGTTTTTTCTTCTGAATTTGCCGCCTTTCCCATCCGTCCAAGACACTTCTGCTGGAATTTCATATCTCCGACAGCCAGAACCTCATCCATAATCATAATTTCACTATCCAGATGAGCTGCCACAGAAAATGCAAGTTTAACATACATCCCACTGGAATATCGTTTTACAGGCGTATCGATAAACTCTCCACATTCGGAAAATGCAATAATCTGATCCAGTTTTTCTCCGATTTCTGCACGGCTCATCCCCAATATTGCCCCATTCATATAAATGTTTTCACGTCCCGTTAATTCCGGATGAAATCCCGTTCCTACTTCAAGCATAGATGCCACACGGCCATTCATTCCAATGCTTCCTTTTGTTGGTGCCGTTACTCTTGACAGCAGTTTCAGCAATGTCGATTTTCCTGCTCCGTTGTGTCCGATAATCCCTACTGCTTCTCCTTTTTCTACCTCAAATGAAATATCCTTCAGCGCCATAAAACGTTTTCCATACTCTGGTGTTTTCTGGCCTATTTTCAGTGTCGGATCTTCTTTTTTTCTTATTTTTGCATGGAATCGTTCCAGATCTTCCCGTAATGTTGTTCCCCCGATTGCACCCAGTCTATATTCTTTTGATACATGATCTATTTTGACCATAATCTGTTTTTCTGCCATCCTGTTCTCCTTAAATGGTATCCATAAATGTTCTTTCCACTTTATTGAATAACACAATTCCAAGTACAAATAAGATCATTGTGCTTCCCCACCCCACTCCATAGTATCCTGCATGAAAATATCCTGTTCCGAAAAAAATATAGCGGAATGAAGTGATGATCGGCGTCATTGGATTCAGCATATAAATCTTCATATATTTTTCAGGTACAAGCCGCAATCCATATGCAACTGGCGTTCCATACTGCCATAATTGTAATCCAAAGCCTATCAGCATCGCCAAATCACGATATTTTGTTGTAAGCGCTGAAACAATAATTCCAACTCCCATCGCCAGCATCATCATCTGAATGATCAATATTGGAAATAGAAAGAGATACCCGGACAATCGAATTTCCATTTTCCCTTTCCATATAAAATACAGCAAAAAAATCAAAAACATGGCAAATTGAATACCGAAGGAAATCAAATTAGATATGGTTGACGCTGCCGGAGATACCAGCCTTGGAAAATATACCTTTCCCATAATAGAACTGTTTGTTATAAATGTGTTTGCCGTACTGCTGACCGTCGATGAAAAATAGCTCCAGCAGATCGTACCTGCCATATAGAACAGAAATGCCGGAATCACGGTTTCTTCTGTTGCTTTCACATCCAGCGTAGTCAGGTTTGCCAGTGAACCAAAAATCACAGTGAACACTATGGTTGTTAACAGGGGCTGTATCACCGCCCACAAAGGTCCTAAAATTGTCTGTTTATATTTCGAAATAAAATCTCTTCTCACAAATAAAAAAATCAGGTCTCTATACTCATATGTTTCCTTTAAATGAAGATTGATCCATTTTGAATTTGCCGTAATAACTGTTTTAAATTGTTGTTCCATCTTTTTCTCTCTAACCTTAAACTTTGATTTTTCTTATAAATATTTTGATTCTTTTCGGTATCATGGAACGAAGTTTTCTCACAAACAGAATTCTGTTTCTTCGTTTCTGATACCACCGTTCCACACATGCATAGTTCTGTTTTTGCAGTTTCATTACTTTCTCCCGCTGCCGTTTCAGTGCAGACGGCTGTACCAGCTGTGCATTATATTTTGCTGCCCGCTGATAAGATGACGGATATTTTATAATGTTACTTCCATATTTCGCAAGCATAGTCCTTCCCTGCTCATTATTCACAATCAGACAGGAGACTCCTTTTTCTTTCTCTATTTCACCTCCATATTTTTTCAAATATTCCGGGTGCACCAGCTCTATCCCCCAATAATCTCCTATGGTAATATCACCCTGACGATATTCTGATGCAAACGGACAAAAATAGCAGCTTTTCCGGTATGTGTATCCATTTAAAAACATTTGATAATAGGAGCTTTCTTCCGGTTCAAAATAGCTTTCTTTCTGACTTCCATCCCTGTTCTCCAATATCATTTTTCCGTATAACTTCCACCCGCTGCTTTTATCTCGAAAATAAAATCCTGCTATTTTTTTTCCTTCTTTCGATTCTATGTATCCTAAATAATTCTGGAATAATTTTGCGCTCGGTACACCATGACATATAATTTCTATTGTATATAAATTTGCATACGTTCTCTGAAGGTATCCTCTCAGTCCTGCTATCTGACAAGGCGTTCCACTAAACAACACAGTCTCGTTATGTTCCAGATGCCGCTTAATTTCAACATATACATTTTCCAAATTGCTTTGTACATATTTTGAACCCTTTAATTTACAAAGTTCCTCTATTTTATCTATCCCGATATGTTTTATTACTAAGTTTTGGTTTTCATAAAGCATAGCACATCCATAGACAATTCCTTTTCTTTTTAGCACTTCCTGCGCCAGCACGGTAAAGATTCCCCCCGAAGCATTTTCTTCCAGATCAGCGTCCTTTGCCTGTGCCGCATACGTTTCTTTTCGTGATTGCTCTTTTTTCTCAAAACTGCAGACTTTTAAACATTTTCCGCACTCCGTACACTTCGATTCATCTATTTTAGGATAATCAAAACCATTTTCATCCTCTTCCATGTAAATCGCATGTCTGGGGCAGCATTTACTGCAGGCTCCACATCCACAGCAATTTGTCTCATTCTTTTCGGAAATTATATTTCTCATTTACCCTTTTCCCTATTCTAATGCTTCTTTTATTGCTTCAAGCTTTCGATACTGATATCTTGTGTCCGGTTCCAGAAAAGCACCTTCTCCCCATTCATTCCATGCATTAATAAATATTACCGGCTTTTCCTCTTTCCGTGCTCTTTGTACCAGTATTTTCATATATTCAGCAAACTTTTCTACGGAAAATCCACTGACCATAACTCCATGTTTATTTCTTGGCGTATTATCCCAATCCACAAAACACCCCGGCCAAAAATTTTTCTTCCATTTCGCATTTAAAATCAAATCCCATATCTCATCGTAAAAATACATTCCCAGACTCTGCTCTTTCTTCCAATACATTCTTCCTTTCTTCTTTCGACATTTTCGATAAAACGACACCATTTCCTCTCCACAAAATTTTCTGATCAAAGAAATTTTTCTGCTTGTTCCAGGCAGCTCCTGGCTTTCGATATTTCGTGAATATACAGGCTCAAATTCAATTTGATAATCAAAAATATCGTTTCTGTAATACATATCTGAATAATACGCCGGAAATTGAAATGCCAGACATAAATCCGGAAAGCCTTCTTCTTTTGCTCTTCTTCTAAAATACGATGCCATCTTATAAATATCGATCATTTGTTCCGGCTTATAAACAACGAGCAATGGGCGCCCATCTACTGTTATATATCGTTCATCTTGAAAAAAATTCAGCAGATACTGAAAGTGCCGTTCCCACTCTTCTTTTCCGCCATAATCCTGCTCCATGATGATTTCCTGATCTCCACCATCCCAGTTCTTACTCCAGTTTTCATTGGCCCAGCAAAAGCAAAATGGGATCTCTATTTTTTTGTTTTTCAGCATTTGTTCCGCCGGTTTTTCCAACAACTTCTCACCATGTTTAAACCAATAATGATAATAGCAAAATCCGAAAATCCCATATTTTTTTGCCAGATTACTCTGCCATATCTTTACCTGATCATCCATTAAATCATAATAGTTAAGGTCCAGTGGGATTTTGGGCTGATCATGCCCGGAAAATAATGCTTGTGCTTTTCGTACATTTGTCCATTCGGTAAACCCCTTGCCCCAGCATTGGTCGTTCAATGGTATTGCATGAAACTGAGGCAGGTAAAATGCAATCAGCTTAACTCCTTTCCCATCCTTAACTTCTGCCATTTTTCTTCCCCTCACCTTCTGTTTTTTCCATGATTTTTTCAAAACATTCCAAAAGACATCTCAAACGAGTTTTAAACTGAAAGCTCACATCGCTTTTCTTCTGAATCTCAGCAATTTTTTTGAGTCTCTGATATCTTAATGCACGAAATTTATAAAATTGATATATGCCTTCTCTCCCATATCGTTTCCAGAAATACGTCATCGTTCCATTTATTCGAAGGGTGAATTGTTTTTCATTAAAATCATGCTGTTTCTCTAAAGTCGCTCCCTCCAGATGAATAATCTTTGCCTGTGGTATATTATAAATTTTTTCACCTCTTTTTTTAATTCTCCAGGACAGCTCTTCCTCCTCTGCATACATAAAAAAATCCTCATCAAATCCTCCCAACTGCTCAAAGAGTTTTTTCTTCACCATCATGTCTGCCCCAAATATATAGGCAACTTCTATCTTTTGATTCGTATCGTTAAAATCTTTTCTTCGTATCTGCAATGCAGGATGTTTTCTGTATAATTTTTGTTCTGCTTTTGACAGCATCAAATACCGCCAGGATGCATATCTCTTTTCCGTTCCCAAATCATCAAACCTTAAACAAAAAGACGGACACGGCATTCTCTCCGGTGTATATAAATTTCCGCCTGTACATCCCATATCTGGATTGTTTTTCATCTCTTCCCATAAAATTTTTACTGCATTGTTCATCAAAACCGTATCGGGATTAAGAAAAAATACATAATCCCCCGCTGCGTATTTTGTTCCCAGATTGTTCGCTTTTCCAAATCCAAGATTTGTTTCTGCCTCTATCATCTTAACGCTGTTTTCAAATTCCGCCTGTAATCTTTCTGCTTCTTTGTTCTTTGATGCATTATCCACGATAATAATCTCAAATTTTACATCCGCAGTTTGTTGAAATATTGAATTGACACAATCGATTGTTAAGTCTATGGAATTGTAATTAACAATAATAATTGAAACATCCATACGCTATCCTTTCCATTTTATTTTTTCCTTTATGCTCTCATACCTCTCTTTTCCTAAAATACTTCTGCATATTCTGTTCGGCAGATGAATCATACAGTCCATATTTCTTAGATATTTTCTTTTTTTCTTTTCTTTTTCTGTAAGCCATGATGCTTCAAAATGATGAATCGAATATGTATTATCTGTCAATTCACACTTATGACTTTTCCAATTGATCGGGCAGAAATACTCTGCTGGATAAATATGAAACTTACAAATTTCCTGTTCCACATTTTCTTTCTTCATTCCCAGTTTTACCAGTGCCGCTGTGTTATAATAAGGACACGTTTTTAAATTTTCTTTTTCCTGCTCAGCAAAATCAATCTCTTTATAAATATCCATCATCGCCTTCACGACCGGATGAAAAGCAGATGCGCCAAACCCCTGTCCCGTATTCACATAAACCTCATCACATTCTTCATCCACTTTCTTCTCAAATCCGATATAGCCATCTGTTTCTAACAAATCATCCAGTGATCGAATTAGTTCGACATCCGTATCAAGATAGATTCCTCCATACTGGTAAATAATATCCAGTCTGGCATAATCAGATACAAACCCCCAGCGTTTTGCCTGATACGCCTGCTCCATATATTTATTTTTATGAACATCATAATTCTTGCTGTTCCATTCCATAATTTCATAATCCGGACAATATTTCTGCCAGCTCTTAATACATTCAATTACCAGCAATGGTTTTTCGTTTTCCCCAAACCAACAATAATGAATTTTTTTCGGTATCATATAAACTCCTGGCAATAAATAGAATATTTTGCATAATCTTTATTTAAAATTGCTTTTGCAAGAAAATAATATCTGTCCTTTTTTTTCAAATACTCTTTAAAATTAGTACAGACAAATTCACATTCTCCTGCAAATACAGCCTTTTTTATTTTTTCCGGCAGCATAACAATCCTCCGGCAGGTAAATACAATCTGTCTCATTACCCTTTGATAATTCTCGTAGTCAAAAGGAATCTCCATTTTCTTTTGAATCTCAGCCATTAACAGCATAATCCAATAAGAATCTACTCTTTTTGGATTTTCATCATGCTTCTGTGTAATACTCTCTCCATGAATTCGATATGCATACACTACATCAGACAAACAATCCACTTTATTCGCCATTGGAAAAATCACAGCTCCGATAATTGCATCCTCATACCAATAGCCCTCCGGAAATTTCAATCCTTCCCACAGTTTTGCTTTCATCACCTTTAAACAGGGGCCTCCCCAATATTGATTTCTTTCTTTTGGCAAATGTTCTTTTTTTATCATTCCAAGAAAACCATTTTTATCAAAGCGATAGCCATTTCCCTCTACAATATCCGCATCTTCCAGATACGCTTTTGACAGCAAACACTCTATTGCATTCGGTAATAAAACATCATCCGAATCAACAAACATAATGTATTTGCTTTTTACTCTTTCAAGTCCTGCATTTCTTGCACCCGAATACCCTTTATTCTCCTGCCGAATAACTTCTACACATGGATTTTTTATGTATTGATTTAAAATTTGCCCGCTTCGATCCGTCGATCCATCGTCAATTGCAATTATCTGAAAGGAATATTTTGTTTTTTGCAGGACGATCGACTCCATACATTCCTTCAGCCAGTTTTCCGAGTTATATACAGGCACTATAATCGTGAGATCATATCGAATCTCTCTGCTCCTGTTTTCAGAAAATACATCCGGCGACACGGGCGGTGCAACATCCATCAGTATTCTCTTCGCATCCTGTGAAGAAAGTGTAATCTTTTCTTCCCGTATCTCATAAGCAATCCATGCCGCTATTCTTTTAAAAATCATTTTCAACCTCCCTTTAAATCAGGCTGAATATCCACCACCAGTTTTTCTTTATCATATACAACAATATTTTTTGTTTTTCGGGCACATCAAATTCCTGTATTTTTAATGGACATCTTCTCACTACAGGATCGTTCAGTAGTTTCCTACAATACACTTTTCTCTCACTCCTGTCTGTCATTTTACCTCTTTCCTTCAGTCCAACTAATATAACAAACCATGTCAGCCAGTTCAATTGCTGCTCAAAACAATACTCTTTTCTATTTTTGAATTCTATCTCTGCATGTTCTATTATTTTCTTACACGATTCCCATCTTCCCTCTCGAAATGATTTCGAAATAGAATCTGGATTATACCAGTAATGATAAATTCCGGCTTCTTCTTTATAGTAAAATTTTTGTGTACATAAAATCACTTTTGCACTGAAAAGGATGTCTTCACTAAACTTAATCTCTTCGAAAAAAAATATCTGATTTTTCTTCAAAAAATCCGTTCTATACAATGCTCCCCATGCCCCAACAACAGGTCCCAAAGTTAATTGCCTCGTAGCCAGCAGTCTTGGATATATTTCTTGTAAAATTCTCTTTCTATCATAAATTCCTCCCTGCATTTCTCTTACTGTTTCCACTCGACATGGAACATTTCTTTCCATCCCTGGCCATTCTGTCCGAAATGCTCTATATCTGACGAAATCTACCTGATATTTCTGCGCCAGCTCATAGAGCTGCTGCAGACCGTCTTTTTCCAGCCAGTCATCACTGTCCAAAAAGAAAATATATTTTCCAGTTGCCACTGTTATTCCCCTGTTTCTTGCAGACGCAAGTCCTCCATTTTTTTTATGAATCACTCGCACTCTTCTATCTTTTTCCGCATATTGATCACATAAAACCGGACTCTGATCCGGTGATCCATCATCAATCAATATGATTTCTATATTTTCTACCGTTTGATTCCGCACGCTGTTTACACAACGTTCTATGTAGGCTTCGACGTTATAAACGGGGATAACAACAGATATTATCGGCCTATTCATTTTTCTTTTCTCCTGTTATTTTCGCTAAATATTCTTCTGCTTCTTTCCTCTCTTTCTGCAGGATGAACTCGATCCTTTGCCAGTTTATCTTTTTTGCTGTCTGCAGTTTTTTCACATGATCCATCTTCCTGTCCTCCACTCCAAATACTTTCAATAAATCATTCACCCGCGTATTGATACGTTCTTTTCTTTCGATCACAAAAAATTCTTTATGGAAAATTATTGCAAACACTGTTGCATGAAATGAATTAGAAACTACAGCTTCCGCATTTAAAATTAAATTTACAAATTCCAACGGCCCAATATCTGCACATACTTTGTCACAGATTTCTGTTTTAAAAACCGACCAGATCTCTGTTTTTGTTTTTTTAGAAATTTTTTCCGCAATTTCCTCTGCCACGCAGTTTTTATCAAAATCATAAAGCAGCACATACTTTTTATTCGTCTCTGTTTCCGGCAATATTTTTTTCCACTGACACTGTTTCAGCAAAAAAACGGGATCACAATTTCTTTGAGACTGAAGTCCCATTTGCTTCACCAATGCAGCTCCTGTCTGCTCTCTGACCGAAACAGCATCAAAGGATTTAAGCCATTCCTTCATACGCTGTCGGTCTTCTTCTTTTAACGCATCAACTGCAAAACTCGCCGCATACGATGCCCTTCTTCCCTTTTCCGTAAATTGCAGAAAGAATGCAGGATCTTTTCCATTTGGAAAGATTGGATTCCATATCTGATCGCTCCCTGCCAGATACAGGTCTGCTTCTTCTATATTTTTTAGTTCTTCACACGTTCTATATGTTGTATCTGTCAGTTCTAACGCATTTTTCCGGAAAGCATCAAATCTATATTTTCTTTTACTGAATAATTTTTTTATTCTTCCTGGCATCTTCACCAGCAAATAAATCTCTCGAATTCCTGCCCTGTCATATTCTGGATTATTTACCGCTTTCAGACTATAATGCCTGCTTAGGTAGTCCGGCTTATAGTCAATAATTTTTACCTCATGACCGCGGTCTTTCAAATATTGCATTAATGCATATGCCTGTAAGCTTGCGCCTGCATTATATACATCATGGCAAGTGATAATTCGTATTCTCATTTCTATCCTCTGCAAATACACTCTATTTTGTTGATTTCCTGCCTGTTAGAATAATCCTTTTTCCTGCACTCCTGCACCAGCTTTTCAAGCCGTTTCGGTTCCCGTAATATTTCACTGATTTTTTCTCCACACGCTCTGTTTTCCAGCGGCACTATGATTCCATCTATTCCGTTTTTCAGCTGACTTTCTGCTGTTGGATATCCCGTAATAATCACCGGTTTTCCAAGCATTTGAACTTCCCTTACAGCTACACAATTCCCCTCATATCTTGATGGCTGCACATAAACATCACACGCCCTGATATATGGATATGGATTCTCTTTTTTCCCCAGAATTTTTACATATTGTTTCATTCCTGTCTCACATATTCTTTTACGGATTTGCTTTTCATTTTTTCCAAAACCAATTAAATACCAGGTTACTTCCAATCCATTCTGCCTGATTTGCCGACAGATATCCGGCACATTATCAAAATTTTTAGCATAGCAGAACCTGCCAATTGACAATATTTTTATCCCCGATGCATTCATTTCTTTTTCCACCGAAAAACTTTCTGCCTGTCTTTTGATGAGCTGTTCCGGCAAAATATTTTTTATCAATATCATTCTATTTTTTAATGTAGGAAATTTCTTCAAAAATTCTTTTGTAACTGCCTCTGAGATAGATGCGATATAATCATATGCCTTCCACATTTTTGTTTCGGATAAAATATCAATCTGCACCTGGGAATAGTCCGTATGGATCCATGCGATCTTTTTCTTAGCATTTACTTTCTTCGTTACAATATAATGTGGTGTCAGAAAACTTACCGCCAGATCATACTCCTTTTGGGGTTGTATTCGCGGCATAAAAGGGCTGGTATATTTATGGCTGTATTCTAAATTCACATCACTGTCTCGGTAATTATGCTTATGATCATAAATCACCGCCGCTGTTTTTCCATATAACCTTGCCATTGTTAATAAAACATGTCCCTCTTTTAAAGTTGCCTTCATTGGGTGCGCCAAAACTGTATACGCAGCTTTTTGCGGAAGCAGATGGACTTTATCCGGAATCGCATCCATTAATTCTCCTTCCTGACGAAGCAAAAAAAGATCTATTTCCCATTTGCTTTCATCCAGTGCTTCTAAAAATCCTATCAGACTTCTTTCCGCACCACCCAATTCCAATGCATGTGATACAATTAACATTGTTCTCTTCATATTCGAAACCTCTTAAATACATCTACTCCCCAAATCCTATGAATCGGTCTTGTTATCTTCCCTCGTAATTTTTGTGTCTTGTTCATCCAGGATGCCGCATACCAGTGAATAGAAACCGTATCTGCTGTTTTTTCCAGCTTTCCCGTTGCACTGTCATATGGATTCAAAACATTCACCGGATACACTGCCGCTTCCCATATTTTTTGTTTCTGCCCATTCTGTTTTAAGCCTAATGCTGTCAATGCTTTTGTATTCAGTTCCGGACACATTCTTACTCCATTCTTTCCATCCAGCAGCACATCATATTCCTTCAGCATCGCCTGAACCACTGCTCCATGCGCAGCGGATCCAAATCCCAGTCCCGTATTTACATACCGCTTATTTTCAAATCCGAAATATGCATCTTCCTGCAATAGCTTTTCCAGTGGCCGAATCACTTCCACGTCTGTATCCAAATAGATCCCTCCATACTTTTCCACCGCCCAAAGTCTGACATAATCGCTTAAATATGCATACTTTTTTTCCGCATAGCACATTCGTGTATATCCATTCATGTCTATGTCAAAATTTTCTTCATTCCATTCGATCATTTCATAGTCCGGGCAATACTGATGCCAGCTTTCTATGCACTTTAAAGCTAATCGGGATTTCTTCCCTTTCCCAAACCAACAATAATGTATTTTCTTCGGTATCATGTATCCACCCCTTTCTATCACATCTTTTATTCACTGGTTATCATTCCTGCATTGCTTTCTAATTTTCTTTTATGAAAATAGTCATAGACTTTCTCTGGCAAAATTCCCACAAGAATTGGCCGCATCGTATATAGGTATCCGCTTATCGGCAGCCCCAGTTTTCGAATCGCTATTCCTTTTACGTAGGCCTCATTTATTCTGTATCGAAGCTTTCTTCTCTTATATGCTGCTCTGTCATCCCGCATGAGATAAAGCTGTTTTGGAATATTTTTACCTCTGTATCCCGCCTCATACATTTTTATCCATAAATGATAATCTTCTACCCGTAAAATACTTTTTTTCTCTGTGTATCCATCCACTGCATCGTATGCTTCTTTTCTTACCATACATGGTGCATGGCAAAACGGAGATCCATACAGAAAATCCTTTTTCTTTGGATATTCCGGATGACTTATCTTTCCCCATATTCCTGTTTGATCAAAATATCCCATATCTGTGCTTACGATTGAAATTGTTTTCTCTGTTTCCAATGTTTCATATTCAGCCGCAAATCGTTCCGGCAGACAGATATCATCCCCATCCATTCTTGCAATGTACTTTCCTTTGGCCGCTTTCAGACATCGGTTCAAGGTATAATTAAGTCCCCTGTTTTCTCTGTTTCTCAGTAAGATCATTTTTTCCGGATATCTTTTCATATAAAGCTCTGCCACTTCGTACGTTGCATCGGATGATCCATCATCGCACATAATCAACTCCCATTCTTTCATTGTCTGGTTTAAAATCGATTCAATTGCTTCTGACAGCGTATCCGCACAGTTATACATTCCCATAATTACACTGATCTCTGGATTTTTCATATAAGCCCCCATATAAAATGCATCTGATAATAAAAGAATCCAATATATCCCAAAACAGCAGCACTTTTTATAATTTTCGCCGAATTCTCTGTAAAAATATTTTCCATTTCCCAGGGAAGCAAAATGGACGCAGAATACACAGATCCATAAGAAATCAGCCGTCCTATGAATATACCGGAAGTTTTCATCGATACAACTGCAATTCCACTTGTTAGGATTGAGAAGTTTGTCATAATGTTAACTACCGGGTTATCCGCTTCTTTGATCTGCCTGCGTCCAACCACAGAAAAAATCATAGGAATAGAATAGACGAATACTCTGATTGGATTGGTTCCATTATCCTCCCACTCTTTCCAGTCCGTTACCATATTAGAATACTGTGTATTTGACAGCGCATCGTTCATCCCATCTGTAAACCTGTTTACAAATATCAGTATTAAAATGCATCCTAAAATACACAGCACACTCTTTTTATTCCATGCATTCCCCTGCACAATAAAGATAATCGGTACCATAAGAAGCGCTGACGCATGGAACGTTGCCCCTAACAGGATAATTACTGTCAGTGATACATATTTTCTTTTCAGAAGCAATGGAAATCCCGCCATAATAATTGCAATTGCCAAAAACTGGCGAATACCATTCTGACACCAGGACATGTAATCCGTTCCTGCAACAAAAATAAATATACTCATCCAATAGTTTTCACTATATTTCCGGTAGATAAATGCCATGCATAACATTTGTATTGCAGCTATGATCAGAAAAAAACAAACAGATGAATTTCCAATAAAGCTTTTGAAAACCACCATGAAAACGGAAAAACCTTTATCTTTTTTTATTCCCTGAAGATAGAATGGGAGCTCAGCTAGCCTATTCGGTGCTTCGCTGAAAACTCTCCGGTATGCATAGGTGTCTCCAAAATTATCAGATCGTAATGCTGCTGCTATTATGTACGGAATCACCAGCAGCACCGCCGGTGCCATCTGCCATCTTTCTTCGATCCTTCCCATAACGATCTCCTGCTTTTTCGGCAGAAATCTTGTCAGAATTATCCCTGCTGTCAAAATCCAAATTAATTGAAACCAATAGTTCGTTATGGACATCTTTCACATCTCTCCTTTTGTTTTACTAAAAGTCTCTTTTTTCATCCCCTCGCAGACTCTGCACTGTTTTCTCCACCACAACTTCTTTCCGAAACTCTCTCTCCATCTTCTCTCTCCCCGCCTGTCCCATCTGCTCTCGTTCTTCTCTGCTGCAATGCAGCATCTCTTTCATTGCGTCATACAGCATCTCTTTATTTTTTACCTCAACCAGCAGACCGCTTTTCCCATTTTCTACGCTCTCCCTGCACCCCGGAATATTGCTTGTGACGACTGGGCGGCCTGTGGCGGCGGCTTCTAAAAGGACATTACTCATTCCCTCATGGTAACTGGGGAGCACTACACAGTCTGCTTCTATGTAAAACGGACGTGGATCCGACTGAAAGCCGTAGAAATGGGCGATGCTGTGTTTTTCCAGTTCTTTTACCTGCTCTTTGTATTCATCTTCAAAAAAACCAACCAGATCAAGGACAAAGTTTTCGTTTTCTTTTTTCAGATGCCGGACAGCATAAAACAGTTCGTCGATTCCTTTTTCTTTCATAATTCGTCCAAGATACAGGAAATGGATTCGTGTGTGCTTCGGATAAGGCTGCATTTTGTATCTTTCCAGATTAATTCCTGCCCCGGCCAGGACGATCTGGCGATCGGCGGATATGATTTTTCTTTTACAAAATTCACTGGCATTTTCTTTGTTTTCAAAAAAGACGTATTTCACTTTTTGGAACGCTTTTCGATATAAAATTGTAACAAGCCCAGTTAAGACTGGTTTTTGAAATGCTGTTCCCAACCCCTGTACATTGGCATAATACGGAATTTGCTTTTGGCCGCTGAGCAGGCCTATGTAGATATTCGGTTTTATGGAATAGGTGAGTATAAGATCTGGTTTCACTTTTTTCAGCAGACGCTCATAATCCCATAGCAGCTTTGCTTCCGTAAATGGATTCACCCCACGGCGGTTCATGGATATTGGAATGCACTGGATTCCCATGTTCTGGAAATCTTCTTCATGCCCGACAAATGGCATCGCCAGAATCACTTCATACTCTTTCTGCAATGCTTCCGCCAGTTCTCTTCGAAACTGCCAGAACATATACGAATGGTTTGTTACAATCAGAAGTCGTTTTTTCATTGCTCTTTCCCGTTTCATGTAATATCCCGCATCATTTAATTACTTATTTCATTATTTCTTTTGTAAATTATATCATCTTCCCATTAATATGCAATTACTTTTTTCATTATTTTCCAGTAATTTTCTTTCGTTTTCGACAGCCTCCACTCTGCTTTTACTTTTTTCTTCTCTCTTCCCCATTTACTGCCATCTGTTTTCCATCATTCCCTCATGAATTCCATCCTGCCGCAGTACCGCGCCGGCTGTCTTACAGAGGCATTCGAGATCCATTCCTAATGCAATGTGATGCACATAATATCCGTCCAGTTCCGCTTTCTCCCGGATCGGAAGTTCATCCCGCCCATGGATCTGTGCCCAGCCGGTGAGGCCCGGACGGACACTGTTTGCGCCGTACCGCTCCCGCTCAGAGATCAGATCCTCCTGATTCCAGAGCGCCGGACGCGGACCGACGAGCGCCATGTCGCCTTTTAAAATATTGAAGAGCTGCGGCAGCTCATCGAGGGATGTTTTCCTGAGAAAGCGTCCGACTCTTGTGATAAAGAAATCGGGATGGTTCAGCAGATGTGTCGGCATATCATGCGGCGTGTCGATACGCATCGTGCGGAACTTGTATATGTAAAAATACTGCCCGTTCCGGCCCACCCGCTTCTGCCGGAACAGCACCGGTCCCGGAGAATCCAGGCGGACTGCAATGCCGACTCCCAGCAGCAGCCACGATAATGCTGCCGTTCCCACAAGCGCCAGCAGACGGTCCAACAGATTTTTCAGATACTTTTGATAAACTCCTTTTTTCTTCTCCCTCATGCTTTTCCTCCCTGCTCCCTTGCTGTCCGGTCACTGTTCCGGCGTTCCTTTTCTTTCCCATAGCCGTACTTTCCGTAACCGTAACCATATTTTCCATACCCGTAGCTGCCATAGCTGCTGTATCCGTAGCCCGTCGTGCCCTCCTGCACGCCGTTCAGCACATAGCCGCAGACCGGAATCTGCGAATCCTCGAAAAATTCCAGCGCGCGCCGGACTTCCCGGTCTTTCGTTGTTCCCTGATGTACCACGAGAACTGCTCCGTCGGCAATTCCGCCGAACAGTGCCGCATCCGAAAGCACTCCGCACGGCGGCGTGTCGATGATCAGAAGATCGGCCTCTTCTTTCAGGCTTTCGATCATGGTCTTCATCCGTACCGAGCGCAGCAGCCCTGCAGGATTCTGCGTGCTTCCCGCTCCCGGCAGGATTTTCAGCGTCAGATCCCGGCAGTCGGTAAGTGCCTCCTCCCAATCCATCTGTCCCTTCAGCACGGCAGCAATTCCACGCTCTTTCCGTCCGATCAGTCCCATACACTTCATCACCGAAGGATTCCGCAGATCTCCGTCCAGCAGTACTACGCGGTATTTCTTCTTCGCGAACGCCTCCGCCAGGTTCACGGCAACCGTCGTCTTTCCCTCCCCCGGCACGGCACTCGTCACAAGAAGGACCGGACAGTCATTTTTTCCAATTATTCTGTCCTCCGTCCTTGTCCGGATCAGCTGCACCGCCTCTTTGAAGGCATCCGGCACTTTTGGATTGCAGATGGTAATGGTCTGTTCCTTTACGCTGCTTCTTTTTTTGATCTTCGCCTGCGGCAGATTTCCAAGGAATGCCGCATTTGTCAGCTTCTTAATATCATCCGCCCAATGGATGGTTTTTCTTGTTCTCACATAGAGGAACAGCAGCAGGAAGGCCGCTGCAAGTCCTGCTGCTGCACCATACGTGCCGGCCCGCAACGCATCCTGGCTGTTAACCGGCACTGCCGGAACACCGCTTTCATCCACCACCGTCAGTGTCGTCGCACCAATAATATACTCTGCCACCTCCGGATAATTCGTGATAACGGATTTCATCACCCGATACGCCGTCTCCGGTGACGCGTCCTGCACACGGATAGTAAAAAGATTGGTATTTTCCATCACGCTCGCCTGAATTTCTGATGTCACCGCCCCGATTCCAAGATCCCGCGCTACAACATCCTTCAGTACGCCGCTTGTCACAAGATACGGAAAGGTCTTTCCAAGCTGCTCTGCCGTTACATTATCGTAATAAGAATAACCGACCGCACGGTTCGATCCGACCACGAACGATGTATATGCCTCATAGACCGGCTGATACCGCAGCTTTGCCGTCAGAAAGGAGCCGCCTCCTGCAAGGATTACAAGTGCCAGCACACCAAAGAAAAATTTCTGGAACGCCTGGAAATACTCCGCCAGAAAGGCGATCAGATCTATTTTCTCTGGTTCCGCTGCGGAATAGGTTTCATACGTTTCTCTGTTCATGCTCTTTTGCTCCCTCTCATCGTTCTGCCCTGCTATAGGCGCCGTATCCGTAACCGTAACCATAGCTGCCTCCGATCCGCTCGCCGAATCCCGGATAAACATTGCCGAACACACAGCCGATGACCTTTTCTTCTTTCTGGTTCAGCGCGTCGATGGCATCGTTGATGTCCCGTGTCAGCACGCCGTCCTGCCGAACGGCAAGAACCGCACCATCAGCCAGCTCCACAAGCTCCTCCGCATCCGCGGCCGCGCCCATCGGCGGCGTATCCAGAATAATATAATCCATGTTTGTCCGGCACATATCCAGAATCCGCCGGAAAATTTCACCGCCGACTGCTTCCGACGGTTCCTCCAGCCGTTCCCGGCAGATGCCCATGTAAACATTCGTATCCTTATATTTTTCAAAAACGCTGGACGCCGGCTCCTTTCCGGCTGCTACCTGTCCGAAATCTTTTCCGGCCTTTTGCGGAAGTTCAAAAATCTTATACAGCGCCGGCTGACGAAAATCACAGTCCAGCAGAAGGACACGGTTCTGTTCCTCTGAAAGGGCAAGCGCCAGATTGGCGGCAAGCGTCGACTTTCCTTCATTTTCCGCCACACTGGTCACCAGCAGCACTTTTCCCCCTCTCCGGTCGAGTCTTCCGCGCACACGGGAAGCAATGCGCTTCAGGGATTCCACATAGGGAAAGCTCCGCGCCGGATTCGTGATCAGCATGGAGCTGTTTTTCCTCTTTTTTTCATGGTACACGGTTCCCAGCAGATCCGCATCAATCTTGCGGCCAAATTCCGTTTCATTTTTGACGGTATCCCGCAGAAAGGAAAAGAAGCCCACCAGCGCCGCCGTACCAAGCGCTGCCGCCAGAAATGCCATTGCAGCGTACTTTTCCGTCGGAATCCGATTCGACGGATTGTCGGAAACCTGCGGCTGCTGCAGTGTCTCCAATACTACATTGGGAATAATATAATCTGAAATGGTTGTGTAATTCTTCAGCACCGACCGCAGTACCCGAAAGGCTGTTTCCGGCGAATCGGCTGTCACGGAAAGCTCCATTAAATTGGATTCCGGCACAATTGAAGCGCTCATGTCCGCCGGAAAGGATGAGCATCCCAGCTCCTCCATCACTTTTTTCTTTAAAATATTGTTTTCCAGAATCGCCTGAAATTTCTGCGTCATCTCATACGTCGAAGAAAGGCTCGATGCTGCATTTGCATTCTCGCCGCGCCCCATCACGGCAAACGTGGTTTTCACCGTGTACTGATCCCGATGGACTGCCGTCAGCACCGTGTAGGTTATCATCGCCGCCGAACAGGCAATCAGAAGGATGATCCACCAGTTTTTTGCCATATCACACAGAATGCTCCGAAGATCCCAGTCTGCTTCGCCGTTCTGTCCGTTTCCTGTTCTGTCGTATTCTCCCATCTGGAACCTCCTCATTCATTGACGCAGACAATCAGGCGGATGGAGCTTGTCTGTCCCTCCTCCGATGTCACAGTATACGTTACTTCATAGACACCTTCCTTTCCGGTGTCAACCGGATTCTCTATGGAAAGTTTTTCTTCCCCGAGGATCTCGTCTTCCGCGGAAACCGCGTGAAGTTCATCGTCCTCTCCTTTTTCATACGTCATCTGATCCACATTCACCTGCTCCAGATAATCCTTCGGATCGAACGCCTGCTGCAGTTCCAGATGGATCAGATACTCGCTTAAGGTAATCTGCGGCTTTCCGCTCTCCTCCGCCGGGTCGTAGAGTTCCACCGTCACCGGAAGACTCGTCACATCACCGGCACGGTTGGCAGCAGAATACGTTACCTGATACAGCCCGGGCGTGCTGCTGATCTCATCCTGATACGAGAGCCGGATGCGGTCCGTAATCGTTCCGTCCAGACAATCCTCTGCGGAAAGTCCTTCCGTCAGGTCATCTGCATTCACACTGAACCGGAGCGGCCCATCCAGGGAAAAGACCGGCGATGTATAGTCGTTATAGACCATTTCCCGTTCCGCGTGGGTGACATTGTTGTCCGAATCAAAGGCAACGATGCTGATTTTCCGCCGCCCTTTTTCGATAAAGTTGGAAATATGTTCTACCGCAAGCGAATCCGTCACATCGCCGTCCTTCGCATCGTACGCCGTCACGCCGGACAGAAGCTCCGCCTCATCCGCGTGGATACTGACCGAAATTTCACTGTTATCCATTGAAATCTCTGGCCCTTTCCCGTCTTTTCCAGTTCGCTGCCGCATCAGGCACCCGCCAAACGCGAGCGATGAGGCAAGAAATAAAATCAGAACAGCCGCTCTCATTTTGTGCATATCCTTTTGATGTCTCCTTTCGTTTTTCAGACAAACCAGCGTCTTTTCCGCCTTCGTTCCGGAGACGACTCATACAGAACCGGCCGGTTCTCCAGAATTCTCCTTGGATTTACCTTCAGCAGAAGCTCCGCATACGATTCGCCGTACCACTCCGACAGAAATTCCCGGATCGGTCTCATGTCCGGTGTCCGGTAATTTGCGCGGTGGGCATCGCTTGCCGCACAGTCTGCCAGACGGTTTTCCAGCAGATACTGTGCTGTCCGCTCTGCTTCTTTTCCAAATCTTCCAAATACGCTTCCTTTGTTCATCTGCAGAACTGCGCCCATTTCCCGGAACTCATACAGAAGCTCCGGCGAATCCTGCACGCAGAAATACCGCTCCGGATGTGCCAGCACCGGGATCTTTCCCATGGCCGGAAATTCCATCAGTCGCCTTCTGATCCCGTCCGGTGCCATGTCAAACGGCACCTCGATCAGATAATAGCGGCTTTCATGAAGCGGTATCAGCTTTCTCTCTTTGATTTTTTCGTTAAGCGGCCCGATGCTCATAATTTCCATGCCGCGCACCAGGCTGATCGGGATGTGTTCCTTCCGGATTTCCTGTTCCAGACGGTAAAACAGCTCCAAAAGCTGCTCCGAATCGTAATTGACATACCCATCCTCCACGCCCTCGATTCCCGTCTGGTTTGCATGCGGTGTCACAGCAAGGATACGCACTCCGCTCTTTGCCGCAATTTCCGCCATCTCAAGGGATGTGGACAGATTCGGGGAACCGTCGTCAACCCCCGGCAGAATATGTATATGAAGGTCCGTCATGCTTCTTTTCTCCTTCGTACTGATATTCCGGCACCATTCTCTTTACCCTCTCGCAGATGTCCGGACATTCGTTTTCCGCCGCCCGCTCGAGTTCTTTCATCTGTTTTCGGAATACCGTCTCATCAAAAGCAATCTGCCGGCCGATAAAAATGCGGGTGTTTTCTGTCGTCTGCATCCCCTCCTCATTCATCAGCAGCTCCTCATACAGCTTTTCGCCCGGCCGCAGGCCAATGTACTTGATCTCGATTTCCACTCCCGGCTCATACCCGGAAAGGCGGATCATGTTTTTCGCAAGGTCCGCAATTCGGACAGGATCTCCCATGTTCAGGACAAAAATCTGGCCGTTTTTCGCATACGCGCCCGCCTCGAGCACCAGACTGACCGCCTCCGGAATCGTCATAAAATAACGGATGATGTCCGGATGCGTCACCGTCACCGGCCCGCCGTGCTCAATCTGGCGACGGAACAGCGGAATGACGCTGCCGTTGCTGCCAAGTACATTTCCAAAGCGCACCGCCGCAAACTCCGTGGTGCTGTGTTTTCCAATCGTCTGGAGCACCATCTCGCAGAGCCGTTTGCTCGCTCCCATGATGTTCGTCGGATTGACCGCCTTGTCTGTCGAAATCAGAATAAATTTTTTTACGTGATACCGGCTTGCCGTGCGCGCCGTCTTTAAGGTTCCGATCACGTTATTTTTGATCGCCTCGTTCGGACTGCCCTCCATCAGGGGCACATGCTTGTGCGCCGCTGCGTGAAAGACGATATCCGGCCGGTAACGGGAAAACATCGACTGCAGCCGCCGTTCATCCCGCACCGAACCGATCAGCACCGTCATGTGAAGCCTCGGGAACTCCCATTCCAGCGATTTCTGGATCTGGTATGCATTGTTTTCATAAATATCAAAAATGATCAGATGACCGACACCGTGGCCAGCTAACTGTCGGCAGATCTCGCTGCCGATGGAGCCTCCTCCTCCCGTCACAAGAACTGCTTTCCCCTGGACATAATCGAGAATCGCATCGAGATCGACGCGGACCGGATCCCTAGGCAGCAAATCCTCAATTTTAATTTTTTTTCTGATCTTTTTTTCTTCCTTCATAGCTCCCACTCTCATTCTATTCGACATCTTCTCCCGTTTTCAGGCATCCTGCTCCCGCAGACAGTCTTCGAGCAGATACAAAAGCTCCAGCGCCGAACGGAAACCGGCTTTCTGCTTTCCGCAGATCAGAAATCCCTGCAGACTGCAGTGCTGGCGGAACTGAATCTGAATGCTGACCATCCGCTCGGTTCCGGCCGGAAGCGTGGTCTCCTGCCGGTTTTTCATATCCTCCGTAAATTCCCATTCGTCTTTTTCTTCTTCCCGCAGGCTTCGCATACAGCTTCCCGCATCCGGCATACCGAGCAAATCATAAATCCGGTTCATCCAAAGCAGCATTTCCCCGTATCCCGCAAACGGAACATCGTAATGCAGAAGCGGCAGGCGGATCACACCTTTGGAATGGCTTCCGTTCAGCTCCTGAAAACATAAGAATAATGCTGCATCTGCTGTTGTATGTACCTTTTCTCTGATTTCTTCCATTTCTTTCCTCATAATCTTCTCCATCTGCTCTTTGTATTTCTTTTTATAGTAATGTTATATGTAATATTTATTTTTGGAATATTATACCAAATCTATCTCACATCGTCAATCTGCTTATGCCTCCTTTTCTTTCGATTTTCACTTTCTTTTCTGTGTTTTTTCTACATGGAGTTTGCTTTTTTGATCTTTTTCGAGTTCTGGTGTCGCGGTGCGTCACTGTTCGTCGAACGATTTTATCAGAAGTGAGGCCTTTCGGCTTGAATGAAATCCTGTGGATGTGCTAAACTACAGTTTGTAATCGTATGATCGTTCCTGTAATGATTTCATAGTTACAGTATCATGTTTTCCTGCGCCGGACAACCGCTTCGACGTGAACGGCTGCACATCGACGCAAACGGTAAGTAATTCAGAAGGTGGTAATTTTGTATTCAGAGTTGATTTTTCCATTGAATTCCAACGATCCGGTTCTTCTCGAAATTCCGGTCATCATCACACAGGGCGCCTCAGAACGAATCCGGTTTCCGCTGGATGATCTCATCTATGTGGAGGCCTGTCAGCACCGGCTGATTCTGCATACCGTTCAGGGTGACTTTTCAACCCGGTGCACATTTGCCGGCCTGACGGTATGTCTTGCCTCAACCGGCCGTTTTTTCCGCAACGGAAAAGGTCTGCTGATCAATTTCTCCCACGTTGCGCTCGTGCAGGCAACCGGCGAGGTTCTGCTGAAAAACGGACAGACCGTCTTCTGCAGCCGCAGACGGAAGCGTGAAACCCGCGAAGCCTTCCTCGCTTATGCCAGAACACTGTCTCGCCGCTTATAATATGATTTTGATTTTCTATGTCCTGCAGCCTTTGATCCACCGATACAAAGAACAGCAGCCTCTGGTTCTGTTTTCGAACCAACGGCTGCTGTCCTGTTTCTGTTTATTTTTCAGTTTTTCCCTGCCGCTTCCATCCGCGCCGCAAACTGCGCATAGAAATCGGTCTTTGTGTCATACGGAAGCAGATAAAACAGCTTCAGAATTCCCATGCTGATCTGCTGCCGCAGCGCGTCATCCTCTGTCCGGCGCGCCTCGTTCTGTTTTTTTTTCAGATAATAATGCCATTCGTTCGTAAACGCTTCATACTTTCCGAGCTCCGGCGTGTCGAGCCAGCGGCGGACTTTGACTTTTGTCTTATTCTCCTTCGGACATTCGCTGACCTGAAGAAAATAGGAAAACGTTCCGTTCTCATACAGCCGTCCCAGCGGAAACATCCGGCAGAAGCCCGGCCGCGCATCGTGAATGCTGCACCGGCCCTCATCATTTAAGAAACTGCACTGGTCTGACTGCTCCGTCATTTTCAGATGCGGCAGAATCACACCGTCCACTACGCGGAGTGAAATATATCCCGCCGTCAGAATCTCCTCCATCGTTTTGCCGAGTTTTCTCTCGAGCCGGTAAAGATCCATCGGGTCGAGCACAATCGAGTCGCCCATCCCGCGGCAGCAGGCGGAGCATCCGCGGCAGTCGTCGCAGCCCACTTTTACCATGTCATTCGCTCCATATCGTTTTCCATCTGAAATCTTGTCTATATCTACGTTCCGTTCCATACTTTCTTCCTGTCTGTTCTTTATTTTTTATACTCAAAATCCGGAATCTGATGCCATCTCTCCCGGAAATAATGTGCCGCCAGTTTCGGCTTGCGGTCACGGGTGAAGATTCCCTTCTTGTTGCCCTGCACGCGCAGGAGACTCTGGCTCGTCGCAAAGTCCCAGATGCCCGAAAGGTCACTGACAAACCGGGACGGTGTCATACTTGGATATAACATACTTTTGTTTCCTCCTTCTCCATTTTTCTTGTATATCCCCCTGTTTTTCCTGCCGGTTTACGTTCCGGCGCGCTCTGCCCCCACGACATGCAGCACCTGGTCCTTTATCTGGAATTTGATTTCCATTCCCGCAAAGGAAAGCCCGTAAACGCGCTCTTCACTGTTCTGATACGATGGGCGCGGGTCCTGCTCCAGCACTTTTTTCAGTGCCTCCCGGCGGTCCGCCGGAATTTTTTCCAGCAGCTCATCCGGAATTTCAACGGGAATAAAGTATTCCTTCGTCTTTTCCGTAAAGCTGCCAAGTGCCTCCGCATGGCTGTCCACATGCGGCAGATACGGTTTGATGTCCAGAATCGGCGTACCGTCCATCAGATCTGCCCCCGACAGATGAAGCACCGGCCCGAGTGCCGGATGCTGCTCCACACGCTCCAGCTTTACCGAAGAAAGCCCGATCGGATTGGGCCGGAACGGAGAGCGCGTTGCAAATACACCGACCCGCTTGTTTCCGCCAAGCCGCGGCGGCCGCACCATCGGTGACCAGGTGTCGCGCACAGCCTCGGAAAACTCCCAGATCAGCCAGAGATGGGAATATTCCTCGATGCCGCGCAGCGCATTCGCATCGCGGAACTCCGGTTCAAAGACGATCGTACTCTTTAATTCTTCAATCAGCCCGCTCTGCCGCGGAATCCCGAACTTTTCCGGGAAATCCGTGTGGATCCGGGCAATCACTTTCACTGCAATTTCTTCTGCCAAAACGTTTTTCTCCTTTATCCTTACCAGACTCTGAATAGGTTTATTCTAACATTTTGCCGGAAAAAAGTCCACCTGCCAGCCGGCGGTTGGCGGAAAAGTGTCAGAAAAGGACGGATTTCTCATAATTTGCAAATCCGTTTTTCTATCCTATGACCGCAAAAAAAGAACAGGAACCGTTTTGCTGTTCCGATTCCTGTTCTCTCCTCTTTATGCTCCAAGTTCCCGCATGCCTTTCAGCAGTCCTTCAATCTGTTCTGCTATTTCTTTTACTTTCGCTTCCAGTCCCAGCAGTTCCTGGCGGTACATCTGATTTTTCTCTGTCGTATCAAAAGTATGTACCGTCTGAACCAGAAACGCTCCCGCCTTCGGCTGAAGTTCATCCGGCAGGTGCGTTTCCTTTAAGCGGATCCGAAAGCTTTCCAGGTCATTCCCTGCAGCCCTTAAATACTGATTCATGTGGATCCCTGTGTGGCGCATCATCGCTCTGCCCTCGCCGCGTACCTTTGCGTACGTTCTCTGGCTTTTGGCTGCGTACAGTGTCATCTGTACATACATCAGACTGGTCAGTGCCTTTTCTCCGGTCATTGCTGTTTCGTATAATTCTTTTTTCACTCTCTCGCTGCTCATACATTCCTCTTTCCGCCACTTTTGTTCCGCTGGCAACGGTTTGGATTGCTCCGGCAGTTCATGTTGTCTTTGGTATTCAGGAGCATAAAAAAAGACTCCTATCATGACGACTGCCACAATAAAAGTCTTGCGTTCTCATTTGATACGGACGTCTCTCGACATCGGCTGACGATTTCAAACCCACCCGGGATGCGTTTTTGTTTCCCGCGGCGTTTCGCTACTCCCTTTTACTTGTTGATGTGTATATTAGCACACTTCCTGTCGAATTGCAAGTATATTTTTTGCATTTTGTCCCTCATTTCATGCAACTTACGTTTTTTCATTTGTGTTTCTTCCTATATAAATGCACCGCCGGAAAGCATACCGCTCCGGCTGCCAGCACGAGAAAAACGATATCTGCATACATCTTCACATATCCCGCCGCCTGCTCCCACGCCACACCGACCGCAGCACCGGTTCCGACGAGAAGAATGTTCCACACCGTGCTTCCGATGATTGTAAACAGCAGAAATTTCGGCATCTCCATCCGTGCCATCCCGGCGGGGACGGAAATGAGGCTTCGGATGATGGGAATGCACCGGCCGAACAGAACGGCCCGCTGGCCTTTCTTCTGAAACCATGTAATCGTTTTCCAGGCATCCTCCGCGTGAAATCCGAGAAACTTCATCGGGCGGCTGTCGAGCAGTTCACTAAGGCTCTCCGGGCTGACAAGCGTTCCCGCTCCATAGAGAACCAGCGCCCCGAGAAGCGATCCTGCCGTGGATGACAGCACAACGCCCGCCGGATGCAGACGGGTGCATGTCGTCAGAAAACCGCCGAACGTCAGAATCACCTCGGAGGGAATCGGCGGAAAGACATTTTCCACGGCAATCAGAATCAGGACGCCGACATATCCAAAACGGTTGACCATATCCAGGATTACGTTCTGCAAGCTTTCTCCGTTCCAGCAGCTCCGCACCGTTTTGAGACCTGCGGCGTTTTCCCGTCTCTGCTCCGCGTCACGGAATCGCTGCTTTTTCCTTCTTCCCCTGCATTCTATGCACCGCTGCCCCTCTGCATGACCCCTTTTTCCGCCAAAACTTTCCTCTGTTTACGATTCCGTCAGATTTTCTTTGTTTTGTTTTCATCTTCTCTTCAGAAAAGCTTTATCTCATGTACACATTCTGGTCACAATTTTTCCGTATACTAATCTCATCAACAACGAAGGAAACAAACACAAACCTCCATCGTTTTTCTATAAATTTTAACCAGGAGACAGCAAAGCACCCTTGGAAGCATGTCTCCAATGCCAACCTTTCTAATAGATAGATTTCTTTTTCATACCGCCGGGGCCCTAACAAGTCCCGGCCTCTCTCCTTTTTAGGAGATTTTTTTATTTTCAGCTCTTTTTTTCCTTAATTTTCTAAAGTTCCCACGATAATTTTTTCTTGCACAGGACTTTTCCGTATAGTAAAATGAAAACAGTTGTTTTTAACAGACACCATGGATAAAAAGGGAGAAAAATACCATGAAGATTGGATTTGACAATGAGAAGTACCTGAAAATGCAGTCTGAGCATATCCGCGACCGCATCAACCAGTTTGACAACAAGCTGTATCTGGAATTCGGCGGAAAGCTGTTCGACGATTTCCACGCATCCCGCGTTCTTCCGGGCTTTGCACCGGATGCCAAACTGCGCATGCTGATGCAGCTCTCCGACCAGGCTGAGATCGTAATGGCGATTTCCGCAGCCGATATTGAGAAAAACAAAATCCGCGGCGACCTCGGCATCACCTATGACAGCGACGTGCTCCGTCTGATTGATGAGTTCCGCGGACGCGGCCTCTATGTCGGCAGTGTTGTCATCACGCAGTATTCCGGACAGCACAGTGCAGACGCTTTCAAGAAGAGACTGCAGAAGCTCGGCATCCCGGTTTACATTCACTACACGATTCCGGGCTACCCGCATAATGTGCCGCTGATCGTGAGCGATGAGGGATACGGAAAGAACGAGTACATCGAGACAACCCGCCCGCTCGTTGTCGTTACCGCACCGGGACCGGGAAGCGGAAAGATGGCAACCTGCCTTTCCCAGCTTTACCATGAGCACAAACGCGGTGTAAACGCCGGCTATGCAAAATATGAGACCTTCCCGATCTGGAATCTGCCGCTGAAGCACCCGGTCAACCTGGCTTACGAGGCTGCTACCGCCGATCTGAACGATGTCAACATGATCGACCCGTTCCACCTCGAGGCATACGGCGTGACAACCGTCAACTACAACCGTGATGTTGAGATTTTCCCGGTTCTGCGCGCGATCTTCCAGCAGATTTTCGGCGAGAGCCCGTACAAATCCCCGACAGACATGGGTGTCAACATGGCCGGAAACTGCATTATCGATGATGAGGCATGCCGCGAGGCTTCCCGTCAGGAGATCATCCGCCGCTACTACACTGCTGTGGACGGTATCGCAGACGGCTCCCGCTCCGAGACTGAGGCTTACAAAATCGAGCTTCTGATGAAACAGGAAAACATCGTTGCCGCAGACCGTACCACCGTTTCCCCGGCTCTTGTTCGTGCCGAGGCGACCGGCGCACCGGCCGCTGCCATGGAACTTCCGGACGGACGCGTCATCACCGGAAAGACCGGCGATCTGCTCGGATCGAGCGCGGCGCTTCTGCTGAATGCATTAAAAGAGCTCTCCGGCATCGACCATGACGTACATGTTCTCTCACCGGAATCCATCGCTCCGATCCAGACCCTGAAAACCAAATACCTCGGAAGCAAGAACCCGCGTCTTCATACCGACGAGGTTCTGATTGCGCTGTCTGCTACTGCTGCACAGAGCGAGGATGCACAGAAAGCACTCTCCTGCCTGCCGCAGTTAAAGGGCTGCCAGGTGCACTCCAGCGTTATGCTCTCCGATGTGGACCGCAAAATGTTCCAGCGTCTGGGATGCGATCTGACCTGTGAGCCGAAATTTCAGTAAATAATTTTTATATCTTGGACATAAAAATCCAGGGCATACGGTACTTTCCGTACCTGCCCTGGATTTTTTCTTTTCCGGCTTCTGTTTATAAATTTTCTTTTCCGAATCCCATTGGCAGCAGCTCCTCGAGTGTCATTTCTTTCCAGGAACCGTCGCCCTTGCAGAGAAGGACGAGAAATTCGTTCGGATCAACGAATTCCCGCAGCACCTGACGGCAGACACCGCACGGTGTGCAGAAATCCTCCGGCTCTGCCTCTCCCGGGCCGCCGCAGACGGCGATCGCGTCAAATTCCGTTATGCCCTCGGATACGGCTTTGAAGACCGCGGTGCGCTCCGCGCAGTTTGTCGGTGTATACGCCGCATTTTCAATGTTGCAACCGGTATAAATCGCTCCATTCTTTGCCAGAACCGCCGCGCCTACGCGGAATTTCGAATACGGCACATACGCAAATTTCCGCGCTGCCAGAGCCTGTTTTACCAGCTCCTGTTTTATTTCTGTACTGATTTCCTGTTTCATATCCAGCATCCCCTTTCCAGTATCCCCTTATTTTTTCTTTCTTATTTCTGATCTTCCCGGATCAGAATCCGCAGTGCCTCGATGGCTACCTGAATCGCACCTTCCGTATCGTGCGTAATGTGGTTCTCCATGCCGCGTTTCACTCTCTCCTGATTTCCCATCACAAGAAAATCCGATCCGGCACGGACGCCGCGGGCACTTGCCACGATAAAGAGTGCCGCCGATTCCATCTCTGACGCTTTGCATCCAAGCTTCATCCATGCATCCCATTTTTTCAGCAGCTCATCGCCGACCGGCATCTGCTCCGGGTCGTGCTGGCCGTAGAAGGAATCCTTGCACTGTACCACGCCCGCATGCCATTTTTTCCCAAGATTCTTTGCCGCCTGCACCAGCGCATTCGTCACGGTAAGGTCTGCGACTGCCGGGAACTCGATCGGTGCGTATTCCTTTGACGTTCCCTCCGCACGGATCGCTCCCGTTGCCACCACGATATCGCCGCCCTCTACATCGAGTGCCATACCGCCGCATGTTCCGACGCGGATAAACGTATCGGCGCCGCACTGGATCAGCTCTTCCATCGCGATGGAAGCCGACGGACCGCCGATGCCGGTAGATGTAACGGAAACCTTTACACCGTCCAAAGTACCCGTATAAGTCACAAATTCCCGGCTGTCTGCGACGAGCACCGGGTTCTCAAAGTAAGCTGCAATTTTTTTACACCGTTTGGGATCTCCCGGCAGAATCACGTACCGTCCCACATCGCCTTTTCGGATCTGCAGATGATACTGCAGCCCTTCTTCTCCTGAATAATTCTGCATATGCAAAAACCTCCTTTGTATTTTCGTATTCTCATAGTTCTATTTTACCACAGGCCGTACCGCAAATACAAGGCTTGACACCATTTCACCGCCCCTTTCATTACGGATATAATCACGTTCCGCAGTTGCCTTTTCCCATTCGGGATGCTACAATAGGCACAGAAACCAGAGTTCTTACTTTCATTTTTACAAGGAGGGATTATTTTATGAGTTCCTATGTCATCAGCTGCTGCTCTACAGCAGACCTTACCGAAGAACATTTCTCCAAACGGGAAATCTCATACATCTGTTTCCATTACAAATTAAATGACACCGAGTACGCGGACGATCTCGGCAAGTCCATGCCGTTCGATCAGTTTTATGCCGCCATGGCCGCCGGCGCTTCCACAAAAACATCCCAGGTGAATGCCGATGAATTTGAAGCCTATTTTGAAACATTCCTGCAGGACGGCAAAGACATTCTCCACGTCTGCCTCTCCTCCGGCATTTCCGGTGTCCTGAATTCTGCGATGATCGCCAAAGCCGACCTTGAAGAGCGCTACCCGGAACGGAAAATCCTCATCGTTGATTCCCTCGGCGCTTCCTCCGGCTACGGTCTTCTGATGGACCGCCTTGCCGACCTGCGCGATGAAGGAAAACCGCTGGAAGAGGTTTACGATTTTGCGATGAAAAACCGCCTCAAAGTCCATCACTGGTTCTTTTCCACGGACCTCACTTTCTACGTGCGCGGCGGCCGCATCTCCAAAGCCTCCGGCGCAATCGGCGGCCTTCTCGGTATCTGCCCGCTGCTCAACATGGACAACGAAGGACGGCTGATTCCGCGGTTCAAAATCCGTACGAAGAAAAAAGTCATCAAAAAAATCGTCGACCAGATGGAAGAAAACGCCGAGGGCGGCCTCTCCTACTCCGGCAAATGCTACATTTCCCAGTCCGCCTGCTACGACGATGCGCGGGCCGTTGCGGATCTTATCGAGGAACGCTTTCCCAATCTGAACGGAAAAGTCGAGATCAACAACATCGGAACCACCATCGGCAGCCACACAGGGCCAGGAACCGTGGCATTGTTTTTCTGGGGAAAAGAACGGGTGGATTAACTCTCCTGCACTTCCATCTATAGCAAGACCCGAAAATAATGCAAAAAAGGCAGTGCTGCAGAGCGCGAATTGCAAGGAACAGATTTGAAGGCGTACCGGGGTACGACGAAAATCTGTGACGCAGTAATTCACGCTCTGCGGTGCTGAATTTTTTGCATTATTTTCGGGTCTTGCTATAAAAACAGGGAAGAAAAAAGCTCTGTCCATTTGGGCAGAGCCTTCTTGTTTTCCTTCTATTCTTCTATCTTCCCTCTCCAACATTTCCGCACCAGTGCAAACACCAGATACCCGATGGCTGCTCCAAGCGTATTCGTCACAACATCATCTAACTGGCAGTAGCCGCGCTCTGTTAAGAGCTGCACTGTTTCCAGCATCATGCTTGTGGAAAACGCCGCATAGACGCAGCACCATCCTTTCCGAAGAGACGGAACCGCCGCCGGCAGCAATACGCCGAACGGGAGAAACAGCAGAATATTTTCCACAAAATACCGGTCCGGCAGCCGCTGGTTTCCCCAGGTTTCAAACAGCTTCACATCCACGCCCGTTCTCGAACCCGGTTCTCTGGAAAACAGCGTAATAGAAAGCATCATCGCAAAATAGACTGCTACCAGAAACCACAGCAGAAGCTGGGTGCCAGGAACCGCATGCGCATGCTCCAGCCGTTTTTGTTTCTTTATCATCTGCTGGTTTTTCCACGCTGCTGCAACCGTCACAAAGCCGACACCGACTGCAACGGCATGCGGCAGATACCGGAATGTATCAAAAATATCCTGTTCAATCGTCGTCAGATAAAGAGGAATTGCCATCTGCATCACCTTCCATATTTTCTCGGCCGGTCTGAAACACCTGCCAGATAGTCGAGACTGCAGTCATACGTCTTCGCCAGCAGCATCAGCGAATCCAGCGGAATCTCACGAATGCCTTTTTCATACCGGTTGTAGGTGTCCGGGTGACTGAAAATCTTCCGCGCCGCCTGCGTCATCGAGTAACCGCGTTCCAGACGGAGCTCTTTCAGCCGGATCAGCATTTTCTCCCGCTCCGGCGTTTCTTCTATTTTTCTGTGCATAGAGTTCCTTCTTTTTATTCCGTCTCCGCCGCCGCTTTTTCTGCCTCCGGCACATACCCCGGATTGTCGTCGTATCCTTCCAGGAAATTGTGGCGGATGCCGTGCTGCTTGTAGCCGACCACGGTGTCAATGTTGACATTTTCGACACTGCGGAAAATATTGCTCTCCACGAACGGATTCACCTTTTTCAGGTTTTTGATCAGTTCCTTGATCTCCACGCGTTTCGAACGATTCTCCTCGTTATTGCAGGTCGTGCAGGTATCGGTAAACTTGCAGGCACACTGGATAAAATGCAGACCGTTATAATCTCTCCACGCCTTGATATCATCCTCGCGCACCAGATACAGCGGGCGGATCAGCTCCATGCCCTCGAAGTGGATGCTGTGAAGCTTCGGCATCATCGTCTGCACCTGCGCACCGTAGAGCATTCCCATGAGGATTGTCTCAATGACATCATCGTAATGATGGCCAAGTGCGATCTTGTTGCAGCCAAGCTGCTGTGCAAAATGGTACAGATGGCCGCGGCGCATTCTCGCGCAGAGGTAACACGGCGAATTTTCGACATGGTAAACCGAATCGAAAATATCGGTCTCGAAAATCGTGATCGGAATATGGAGGCTCTTTGCGTTATCCTCGATCACCTTGCGGTTCTCCGGGCTGTATCCCGGGTCCATGACAACGAATTTTACTTCGAAATCAAATTTATTGTGAAGCTTTAACTCCTGAAAGCATTTCGCCATCAACATCGAATCTTTTCCGCCGGAAATACAGACAGCGATTTTATCGCCCGGTTTTACCAGCTCGTATGTGTTGATCGCTTTCGTAAATTTGGACCAGATCGACTTTTTGAATTTTTTGCGGAGACTCTTCTCCACGTCTGCCGCCTTGTCCTGCTCCTCCGGCGCGCTCATCACATCCATCAGCCAGGCGATGTAACCGCCCTCCAGGCTCACAGCGTCCCAGCCCTTTTCCTGTAATTCTTCCGCCGCTGCGACACTGAACCGGCCGCGGCTGCAGCAGATAATCGTCTTTTTGCTCCGGTCAATCGCATCACTTGTCTCGATTTCTTCTGTCTTCATCACAAGCGCTCCCGGAATCGCGCCGTGGGAGATCTCTACCGCATCGCGGATATCGACGATCTGATAGCTTGACGGATCGAGCTCTTTTAGTTCTTTTATTGAAATACTGGTACTCATGTAATTTTTCCTTTTCTAATTAAAATGCCTTACTTTTCTTCATTCTTTCATTGTATCGTTTTTTCTGTGACTGTCAAGAAAAAACGGGGAGTCTCTGAACATTCGTTTCAAATCCTCCCCCACTTTTTTATTTTTTCCGGATATCCGCCATCGTCTTCAACAGAAGTTCTTTCTTCCAGAAGACCAGCCCTGCACTTGCGAGCAGAATCGCGTAACGCAGGATCCTGTACGGGAAAATCAGATTGCAGATGATGCTTGCTCCAATCAGAAAAACGGAGCACGCCAGAAGAAATCCTGGATTCATCAGATTTTCCTGGATTCCTTCGTTCACCAGAATCTGTTTGCTCACAATATAATGGCCGACCGAATACAGCATATAGCATGCCAGCGTCGTGTAACCGGCCGCAATATAGCCGAACAGGCAGATAAAAATAAAGTTCAGCACCACATTCGCTCCAGCCGCCGCCATGGATGCAGCCATCAGAAACTGTGTTTTTTCATAATAGAACTGCGGCATCGAGAGAATATTATAAATAAAGATAAAGAACACACTCGCTGCCACCGGCGGAATGACGTACACCGCCTCGCGGTACTTCGGCGATCCGAAAATCAGCACCATCTCCGGACTGATCAGCATCAGCGCCACGGCTATGCCGACCACTACAATACTAAGAAGCTGCAGCACCTTCCGCATCGAGCGGATGTCGCCCTTTTTGATCTTGCTGTACATCCACGGTGTCAATGCACTGTTCATACCGCTGATGAAAAGCTGCACCAGCATACCAATGCTGTACGCCAGCCCGTACAGCGCAACTTCCGTCTTTCCGACCATCTTGTCGATCATGATGCGGTCGCCCTGATTCAGGATAATACCGGACAGATAATGCGGCACAATCGGAATTCCGATCCGCAGTGCGTAGCCCCAGTATTCCTTCGAAAAGAACTCTTTTCCTTTGCAAAACTGGAACACAATAATCGGCACACAGATGCAGACCTGCACCCCGACGATACCTAAGATCCGCATCATGGCCGTACCGCCGTTGATACGGATCAGCACCAGGCTCGCGATCGGGTTCATCAGCGCCTGCAGAATCGTCACGCAGACCAGAATCCGGTACCGATACTCAAACCGCTGCCGCCCCGACCAGTAAGAAAGCGCCGGACTCAGCAGCGCTTCCAGAAACATCAGCAGAATCATGGATTTCGGCAGATTTAAAATCTTCTCCCAGAAACCCGATGTAAAACAATACAATGCAAAAACCGCACCCGTAATCACAAGCGTCAGTCCCTGCATTGCAGATGTATATTCATCCCGCTGCTTCTCGTACTTTGCCATCGCATTGTCATAAACACCATTAAATAAATACAGCGATGTCATAATCGTCAAAATCTGCAGCCAGGACAGATAAACCGTATAGGTTCCGTACTCCTCGGTGCTCATCAGACGCGTGAAAATCGGAACTGTGATGAACGAAATGCCTTTCTGTAAAAAACTGCAGATCGTAAACCAAAGCGCCGCCTTCGCCTGGACGGAGAGAGAACGGTATTTTGAGGTAATGTTCATGTAAAATAGAACTCCTTGCTGTTGGTTATTTGCGTGTTTTATGTTAACACAAAATGGGGGGGACTGCAAGAGGAACATCCATTAAAATCCCCCATGGTTGAACGCTTCCATTCAACCATGGGGGATTCTCACTGCTTTATGTGTTTCGATTCCCAAATGATTCAGAATATACATATAGGCCAATGCATACGACTGACACACACCTCTTCCGTCCATCAGCACACCATAACTGGTATAATTCTTATAATTCAGATCATACTCTGCATGCAATACCAGATAATCGTGAATTACAAACGCCTTCTACTCATCTGTCATGGAATTGTTCATCAGTTTATAGATGGATGCCAGTTTCTCATCCACTGCATTAAAAATCTGTTTGGTTTCTTCCGGTGTTCCGAATGTATTGGTAATTCTCAAACCTGTATAGTATGCATCACCATACCAGGCAATGATTCTATTATACGTATCACTCGGAAAATACGGCGAATAGCCATAATAAAAGCTTAAGTCATAGGTATCCCTTCTTATTTTTAAATCTTTAATGGATACCCATTCATTTCCAGCCAGCATCGCTTCTTTCACACGATTCTCCAGAACCGTATACAATTCATACTCCGTTCCGCTGAACTCATCGCCTTCATCGGCCCCGTATGTATCAATCCCGGACTCATCCTGCTGTGGTTCCATGGGTTTAATATCGCCCGTCGGCAATGTAACATCCTCATTTTCGTCCGCAAACGCCTTTTGCGGCATCACAAAAATGGATGCCGCAAGCAGAAACAAAAATGCTGTCAGTTTAACGATTCTCTTTTTTCTCCTCTCCATGCGCTTTTCCTCCCTGCAATTCTTCTAAATACAGTTTTGCATCTTTTAAGAAGCTGACCGCAATCATCACGATCACAATGCCGATCGGAAATGCCGCTACGATACTGACAGACTGCAGACTGTTCATGGAACTCTCTGCAAAAAGAAGTGCAATCGGAAGCAGGATCAGCAGGATACACCACATCAGCTGAATTCCTTTTGCCGGCTCTTCGCCGTCTTCCAGTTTCCGGTAGCTGTAGCACGATGCCGTCAATGCGATCGAGTCGAACGATGTCGCATAAAATGCAACCATCGTAACTAATACAACAACCATAATCAGCGGTGCACACGGCATGGTTTTGATCATCGACACGATCAGATGATATAAATCTCCACTTTCATTATACTGCGAAATGAAATCAATTGCACCTGAAATCTGCTTTCCCATCGAATAATTTCCAAGAATAATAAAGCTGACAAGCGTGGAACCCACACCAAAACCGTATCCGCCGAGAATCGTCTGGCGCACTGTTCTTCCGCGGGAAATGCTGCCAATGAAGAACGGTGCTGCCACACACCATACCATCCAGTATGCCCAGTAATAAATGGTCCAGTTCTGTGGGAAGTTTGTCGTACGCATCGGGTCCGTATACGTTGATAAGCCGATAAAGTTCTGAATCATTTTTCCAAGAGAAGAAAATCCAGTTTCAATAATATACCGCGTCTCTCCCCCAAACAGCAGGACGAAGGCAAGGAGTCCGAAAAACAGATAAATGCACACCTTGGCCAGAATGCTGATTCCTTTGAATCCATGCAGAAGAGAATAGGTATAAACACAGCAGGTGATCAGAAGAATGATAATATTAATCACAGTTCTGCTGACTTCCATATGGAACAGCTCGCCGATGATTTCCGCCATCAGAGGAGTTGCCACACTAAAAGTGGTAGCAGTTCCGGCCAGCAATGCAAAGACAGCCAGAAGGTCAATCAGACGGCCGCCAATTCCATCTGTCTGTTTTCCCAGAATCGGACGGCACGCCTCGCTGTATTTCTGACGGTTTCGTTTTCTTACATGAAGCATAAAGCCAAACGCAACAGCCAGTACCAGATAGAATCCCCACGGGATAAAGCTCCAGTGAAACAGTGGAAATACGCCTGCCCAGTCCTGAATGCTGCCAAGTTCTGCGATGTGAGGATCTGTTGCGTACAAAATCCACTCAGAGAACGAATAAAACAGAATATCTGCTGCCAGACCACAGGTAAACATCATGCATCCCCATGCAAAAAAGGAATATTTTGGCTTCTCATCCGGCTTTCCAAGCACAATATTTCCGTATTTGGAGCCTGCCAGAAACAGAGACAGAAAGAAAATGCCAAGTCCGATGACCAGGTAATACGTTCCAAAGGTGTCTCCAAACAGAAATCGAATCTGGCCAAGTACCTGATTCGACTGCTCCGGTGCAAAGAAAAATACGATACATAGAGCAACGATCAGCGCCAGAGGCACCAGCGTAATCATCCAGTCGATTTCTTTTTTCTTCTGTTGGTTCTTACTGTTCATTTTCTTCCCTTTCTGCGTAATCCGCATACGATGCATCGAGTGCAACAAGCTCGCTGAAATTGTCTACTTCTATGATATCCTCTGCCTTCATTGGCCGGATGCCAAGCTGATACTCTTTCGGGTAGCAGAACATTGCCACATCGTCCCAGTAAATCTGACGGTTTTTCTTTACTTCAAACTCCTGCTCCAGATGGCCTTTTAACCGCTTTCCATCTTCTGCTGTCCATCGGGAAATGCTGTAGAGCTGCCAGCCGCCCTTTCCGCCGGTTCTGCTGCAGCCTGTCACAATGCCGTTTTCCACGGTCTGCAGCCACTCGTCGGTCTCATCATCCGTCCACACGCTGTTGTAACCGGATCGCTCAAACTCCGGTGCCAGAATTTCCGGATGATAGATGATCTGGTCACCGTCAAGAATAAACGCATTTTCCAGATGTTCCCGCGCCACATACAGCGATGCGATGTTGTTGCAGGTATCGTACCACGGATTGTCGATCAGCTTCAGACCCGGGTACTCCTCTTCCAGTGTCTGGAACTGTTCCTTGAGGTAACCGACTACCACGTAAATTTCTGTGATTCCGTTTTTGTGCAGTCCATTGATGACGGTATCAATCATCCGCACACCGTTTACCCGGACCAGCGGTTTTGGTGTTTTTAACGTTACCGGCTTCATCCGGTTTCCGAGGCCTGCCGCCATAATAATGGCGCGCTCTACTTTGTACATATTTCTTTTCCTTCCTCTCCCAGTTCCTGCTGGACAATTTTGTAATAATCTTTTGCGTAACGGTACTGCCGCAGGGAATATTCTCCGAATTCCACGCCTAATTTCCGTTTATATTCGCACCAGTTGCTCCAGAGCAGACCGCAGACTGCGATGTAGCAGTAGATTTTTATGCGTGTTCTGTCGTCACAGTTTCCTTCAAAATAAAGATCAATCAGATGGTCCACCTGCTCTTTTTTGTAAAGAGAATAGATACAGAACATCGCAATATCCACATGCGGATCCTGCATTCCGGCGTATTCCCAGTCGATCAGGCGGATCTCCTCTTTTCCGTTTTCTTCCACAAACAGAAAATTGTCCGGCACAGCATCAATGTGAGTGAGCACCCACTCTCCGGCATTTGCTTCAATGTAATCCTTTAACTGAAGCACATGCGCTTTCGTCTTTTCGTAATCTTTATATGCTGACGGAGTTCCTTCCCAGAGGCTTTCATAGTATTCCATCTGTCCGAACAGGTCGAAGGAATGGTCTACTCTTAATTTCTGCCCGTGAAACTCCCGCAGTTTCTTCATGCATTTCTGAAGATCTTCCTCATTTTCTGCATCGCAGACCCGCGCACCTTCGAGATATTCTGTGATTTTGTAGCCGTTCTCCGGGTTAATATAGGCAATCTCATCACAGATCCTGCGGCCGGCGATCGTCTGATATACAGCGGCTTCCTGCCTGCGGTTGATCAACTGATCGGTTCCCTCTCCCGGAATTCGCATAATGTATTTTTTATCTTTACAGGAGAATAAAAAGGATCGGTTTGTCATTCCTTTTTTCAGAACTGTAATGTTTGTCACTTCGTTCTGCTGTGCTCCAAGTGCTTCACAGATTACCTGAATCGCATCCGTCTGCAGCTGGCTGGAATCGCTGTCAATCTCACGCAGCTGCTCATAGGTATTGATTTCTACGGCATCGGCAGCATGTACAACACGGGCCGTCACAATCATTCTGTCTTTCCGGTATAAGGTTTCCTCCCAGAACGCTCCGTCGTATCGGGAATCTCTTCCCAGTTCTTCCAGACGCTCCCGCACGATCTCCGCTTCTGTTTCCAGCAGATAACAGATGCCGATCATCGCGTTTCCGCCTGCCTGTTCTTTCTGTACGACCAGCTCCTGCTTCCGGTTTACGCGGACGGTACTGTCATCATCCACCAGATCGCTGACCATGTACCAGGAATATAATTCGTTTCTGCTGTATGGATTCTTTTCACACCAGATATCACAGGGAATGATGTAGCTGTTTGATAAATGGGCTGCCGCCGTTTTCAGGGAATGCAGATTGTTTTTCGACACATAGTCCGGAGCGACGATCAATTCTACGCCGTATTCATCGATCAGATATTCATACTGCTCTTTCATAAATCCGACAACGACGTAAATCTCTGTAATGCCGACTTCATGAAGCTGACGGATTGTGCGCTCTATCAGCCGCTCTCCCTTGATTTCCAGAAGTCCTTTCGGTGTCTCTGTATTAATCGGAACCATCCGCATACCAAATCCGGCGGCAAGGATAATGGCGTTTTTCGGCGCTTTCTCTTTTGCCTCACGCAGTGTCTTTTCCGTCGGACGGATCTCTTCATCCAGGTAACCTTCTGAAATCAGTTCCTTGATCGAACGATTGACGATTCCAAGCGAATGGCCGGTCTGTGCGGCAAGGATACGCTGATTGATGAAGGGTTCTTTTATCAGGTTGTTCAATATATCTTGTTTTGAGTTGTTCATATACTTCCTTCTTTCATTTTTCATGAACTTTTGTTTTCGATTATACCATAACTTTATGACTTTTTCAATCCCCTGTGTGTTAGGATAGTTGTCAGTGAAAGATAATTACTTTTGTGGTAGTATATATGTGAACTTCCTATAAAATTAACTCTCATAAAATTCCTTTTAAAGTATGCTACAACTGGCTTAAAGCAAGAACATGTCGAAACGAGAGTTAATATTTCAGGAAGTTCACATAAAAAGGTCCAAATAATTAACATTATTTGGACCACCTGTCAAAGGAAGCCTTTTTCCTTTTCGCCGTCATCAGGACTTCTTTGCGCTTCCATTCATAAATTTTTCTTAAAATTTACCTTTATTTTACCACACTACTCCCAAAACTACAATATATCTCCATTTTTCATTTTTTTTACATAGAACCTTTCTGGCCTAATACAATCAGTACAGTTTTAAACAAAATCTTAATATCCAGCATAAAGGACCATTCTGAAATGTACTTCGTATCCAGTTTTACAACCTCTTCAAAATCTGTAATCTCGCTTCGTCCGCTTACCTGCCACATACCAGTCAGTCCCGGCTTGATTGCCAGTCTTGCTCTGTGATGGAGCTCATATTTCTCCCACTCATCCACTGTCGGCGGACGGGTTCCTACAAGGCTCATGTCGCCTTTTAACACATTGAAGAACTGCGGGAATTCATCCAGCGAGGTTTTGCGGATAAAGTTTCCGATTCCTTTGCCTGGTCCTTTTTCGCTTCCGATGACACGCGGGTCATTCTCCATTTTGAACATCAGACCATCGCTGACGCGGTTCTGTTTCATCAGTTCTTTTTTCCGCTCTTCCGCATCCATGTACATGCTACGGAACTTGTAAATTTTGAATTTTCTTCCGTTCTTTCCGACACGGTACTGTGAGAAGAAGATCGGGCCCGGAGACTTGATATAAATCGCAGGGGCAACGAACAGGAAGATGATTCCGGTCAGAATACATCCGGCAAGACCGCCGCAGATGTCCATGATTCGTTTCAGCACAAGCTGTCCTGCGCTTGCCATATTGATGCAGGTGGTGACCACGGTATAGTTGCCCATGCGCTCTACAGTCTGATTTTTTCCCTGCATTTCGTTCACGTCCGCAATTTTTACGTGGATCGTAATGCCCATCTCGGCGAATGCGTCGAATACTTTCTGCGGGATTTCTCTGCCTTCCGGCAGAACGATCAGCACTTCGTCGAACCACTCACGGCAGACATACTCAGCTGCATCTGCAAGGTTCGATACCACCGGTACGCCGTGGATTTTGTGTCCGGTTCTGTCCTGGTCTACGAGAACAACGCCAGTCGGACGAACGCCGATGTAATCGAAATCCAGCATGCTCTTTACAACGGACTGTGACTGTTTTTCGGTCGTGATGATCAGAAGCGAACGGCCGCTGTGTTCCCCGCTGCTGCGTTTCTTTACCACAGCCTTCCATCCGATGCGCATCAGATAGGAAAGCATTCCGTACAGAGCACCGGTCAGCATAATGGTTGCTCTGGAGAACTGATCTCCCTCCTGAATCAGGAACAGGTAGAATACACCAAGAACGATGATGTATACCATATTTTTTACAGTCATTCCGATTTCCACGAGGTATCCGCGCTTCATGACGTTTTTGAAGGAATCGTCAAAAAACATGATCATCAGCTGGATCAGAGCGAATACGATAGCCTCATTTCGGTAAATTGGGCTTCCATATGGCTTAAAACTGTGATGTCTTAAGAAATAACCCATGACGAAAGCCAGCTGAAGACAGATAATATCAAGAACCATAAAATCCAGATGCTTCAGCCATCCTGTGGATGATTTTTTGTACATACCTTTCTCCCCTGTCGTATTTTTTTCGCCGTACTCGTAACATTCTCTTGTTTCGCATAGTTTTTCTAGCTTTTATATTACCATTTTCACTAAAACCTTCTCATTTTTTCTGGTACTATGCATTTGCAATATCTTCTGTGACGAATACAGAACCATTTTTTTCTTTATTCCAAATATTCTATCCCATTTCTACTTATTTGTAAAGGTGTGGACACACTTTTGGACATAATTATTTCACATTTTTGCAAATTATTACATTTTATATTATTTCATCACATCCAGAATCTGTAATGTTTTCATCTTCTTTTCGACATAGCGATGGAGATATGCACGCAGCAATCGTTCCAGTTCGTCCAGGATCTCTTCATTTACGGTAAAACCATACAGCTTCGCGAGCGGTGCCGCAATGATATAGCGGCATGCCAGCACGGTGCCCGGCTGCAGCGGCCATGGATCTCTGATGGTTTTTCCACAGTTTGGGCAGTAGATGGCGCTGTCGCGCAGGGAGAAAACGGTCAGATTCTCTTTCGTGCCGCACTCCATGCAGGAGAACATCTGCGGTGCTTCTCCGCTGATTGTGATCGTCCGCAGTTCGAAGATGCACCGGATCAGGCGGAGGTCCTGTTTTCCGCTGCGGATGGCGTTCATCGTCACGTACAGAAGGTTCAGCATCTGGGTTTCATCGTTTCCTTCCTGGCCGAAATATTCGGCCAGTTCCAGAAAATAAAAGCCGTAATAAACGCCGGGCTGCATCTGCGCCAGGTCGAGGAAGTATTCTTTAATGTTTGCGCCGGAGAGGGTGTAGCTGTCACGGCCCTCGTAAACCTGAAACTCGCCGAAGACGAACGGATTGGAGACGGCCATCAGCGGGCTTTTCATGCGGCGGGCGCCGCGCGCGAAGGCGGTGATTTTGCCGAGCTCCCGGGTCAGGATCACGACGCGCTTGTCATACTCTCCGACCGGGGAGGCGGATAATACCATTCCGCTTACATTGATTGGTTCTCGCATGTTTCTTCCTTATTATAATGCAATATTATAAATCGAGTTTCTTTTTATCATATCCGAAGTTCTTCACGAGGAAATCGCTGTCGCGCCAGTCTTTTTTGACTTTGACCCAGAGCTTCAGGTTGACTTTCTGCTCCAGCATCTGCTCCAGCTCATACCGCGCGTTGCTTCCGATCTTCTTGAGCATCGCGCCCTGTTTTCCGATGATGATGCCCTTGTGGGAATCGCGCTCGCAGATGATGGTCGCATCAATATCAACGATTTTTCCGTTCGGGCGGTCTTTCATCTGGTCGATCACAACGGCGATGCCGTGCGGGATCTCTTCGTTTAAGGCGTACAGTGCTTTCTCGCGGATGATCTCAGCCACGATCTGGCGCATCGGCTGATCGGTGATGGTGTCCTCATCGTAGAACTGCGGGCCGTACGGCAGATATTTGAAGATGCTCGGAATGATGTCATCGGTGTTCTGATGGCGGAGTGCCGAGCACGGAATGATCTCGGCAAACTGGAACAGCTTGCGGTACGTATCGATGAATTCCAGGATTTTGTCTTTCTCCACGGTATCGGTCTTGTTGATAATGAGGAGGACCGGCGCATTGACTTTCTCCAGGATCTCTGCGATATGGCGCTCTCCTGCTCCGATGAAGTTGCTCGGCTCTACCAGCCAGAGAATCACATCGACTTCTTTTAACGTTTTCTCGGCTACATCGACCATGTACTCGCCGAGCTTATTTTTCGCCTTGTGGATACCCGGTGTGTCGAGGAACACGATCTGTCCCTCGTCACACGTATAAACGGTCTGGATGCGGTTGCGGGTGGTCTGCGGTTTCTTGGATGTAATCGCAATCTTCTGTCCGATCAGGTGGTTCATCAGCGTGGATTTTCCCACGTTCGGACGGCCGATCAGGGCTACAAAGCCGGATTTATAATTTGCATTGTTTTCCATTGCTGTCTCTTCTCCTCATTTATAAGTTCTCTACGTTCTTAAACAGTTCTTTCTCTTTCTGAATGGCTGCTTCGCTTCCGACAACGCAGATGTTGTTCTGTTTTAAGGCTGCATCTACAAGGTCTGCCAGTGCATGAATGTCATCCAGGGTTGCATCGAGGATCTGATCTCTCTCCTGCTGGAAGTCTGCTTCGGTGATGCCGTTGAACCATGCGCTCTCGGAGGTCTGGCCTTTTGCGGACGGGTTCATCGGGACGTCGAGTTCGCTGATCGTTCCGATGATGTATTTGGTCATCTGGCGCTCGTCTGCTTCGAAATTGCGCACGTAATCGCCGATACCGCGGTATACTTCAAGGGTTCTTCCGACGTTCGGGTCACGGTAGGAAGAAATGCACGCGTTTCCGCCTCTTCCGAAAGCTCCGCCGCAGCCGTAAGCGCCGCCTTTGACACGGATGTTGATCCACAGATAGTCATAGCTCAGCATGACACGCAGGATGCGCAGGGCTCCTGTGTAGTCGTAGCCTTCGCGCTCGAAGTTTCCACAGAGTGCCACGTACTGTACCTGGCCGGAGGTCTGGAAGGCTTCGTTTTTCTGTTCAAAGTCATACACAATGCTGCCCGGCTCCACTTCGTCGGTGTACAGATTCTCTTTGAATGCTGCGATTTTTTCTTCCAGCGGTGCGTAGCCTGTCTCGTCTGCGGTATAGGAGACGGTCAGATTCTCTTTGCGGAAGATGTATTTCATCAGGATCTGCAGATTTTTAATCAGTTCTGCTTTTTTCTCATCGAAGTTCTCGTCCAGATCTTTTAAGAGCTGGCAGAAGCCGATGCCTGCGATGCGGTCCTGGAAATTGCTCATCGGGGAGTAATAGGAAGCTGCACGCATCACAGCCGTTGCATTTCCGGCGGAAGACAGGCGGTTCTGCAGGCCGGATTTCATGCTGGAGATGATCTCGTGAAGACGTTTCTCGTCATCCAGGCGGGAGGTATTCAGGATTTCCTCGATCATTTTCATGACGAAATCCAGTTTGTCGTACAGGAATTTCGCGCGGATGCCGAACATTCTGCGGCAGTCGTCATCATTTTCCGGAATGCGGAATACCTGCAGTCCGCAGTTGATGCCGCCGGTCTGTGCATTGATCTCGTTGAACAGTTCGCCGTAGGTGTAGTGTTCGGTGTCCACATAGCCGAGAACGGATTTTAATACGCCCATGTACGGGATCAGATCGTTCGGCACATTTTTCGTATCAAACAGCAAGCTTAAGTAACCGATGCCGTTCGTGAATACGTTGTGATGAAGAACCGTCGTTCCATCGACTTCATGCTCGTCATTGTAAAGTTTGACAGACTCACGTTTGATATCGCTTCGTTTCAGGAGCGGAATCGTCTCGAGTGCTTCCTCGCTCTCCTCTTCTTCCTGATATGCTGCCAGCTCTTTGGTGTCAGCAATGATTTTCTCGATCTCTTCTTTTGACAGGCTCTCTTTGTATTTCTGCAGTTTTTCTGCGGTCTTTGCATCATTTTCTGCGGCAAGACCGGTCTTTGGAATGAGGGTCACGATGGAGGCATGGGTGTTGTCCAGCAGATACGTCTGGATCAGGTTTTCGAAATAGCCTTCTTTTGCCAGTTTTTTCAGCTCATCGTAGATCGCAAGCTGCTGCAGGTAGGCGAACGGTTTGTTCTCGTCATACAGCCAGCTGTCGAAGACGTCGATGCCGTACATCAGGCCCTTCGGGAAGCTGGAGAAGTCCGCCTCACGGAAACGGAATTCGAAATAGTTGATGCCTGCCTCGATGGCTTTCCGATCCATGCCGTTTTTCACGATATCCTTGAGGGTTCCGCGGATGATGGACAGGAATTTTTCTTTCTCATTTTCATCGGCGTTCTTGGCTACGATGGAGAAGAATGGCTGCAGGATGCCGTCCTCGTAGGAGCCGTAAACATCTTTTCCGATGTGTGCGTCAAGGAGTGCCTGTTTGACCGGGGCCCCCGGTGCGTCAAGGAGTGCATACTCCAGAACAGAAAATGCCACGTTTAATTTTACATCCAGACCGCTGCCGATGACCATGTTGTAGGACAGGTACGCATTGTTTTCAAGCGGATCGCCGTCGAGTACCGGGTACTCGTGTACAATGTCGAGGGTCTCTGCAAATGGTTTCTGATACGGAATTTCGGATTTTACTTCTTTTGCATCAAAATGGGACAGGTATTTTTCATCCATCCATGCCAGTTTTTCTTCCATATCCATGTTTCCGTACAGGTAGATATAGCTGTTGGACGGATGGTAATAGGTCTGATGGAATTTCAGGAAGTTTTCGTAGGTCAGGTTCGGGATGCAGGACGGATCTCCGCCGGATTCTACGCCGTACGGAGTGTCCGGGAACAGGGTGTTGAATGTTTCACGCTCCAGGACATCGTCTGCGGAGGAGAAGGCTCCTTTCATCTCGTTGTATACAACACCGTTGTAGGTCAGCGGGCCGTCTTCGCTTTCCAAATGATAGCTCCAGCCTTCCTGCCGGAAGATTTCGTCGTGTTTGTAAATGTTCGGGTAGAATACGGCGTCCATGTAGACATGCATCAGGTTCTGGAAGTCGGCATCGTTGGTGCTGGCTACCGGGTACATGGTTTTATCCGGGTAGGTCATAGCATTTAAGAAGGTGTTCAGGGATCCTTTGACGAGTTCTACGAAGGGATCCTTTAACGGGAATTCGCGGGAGCCGCAGAGGACGCTGTGCTCGAGGATGTGGGCTACGCCGGTGCTGTCGGACGGCGGGGTACGGAACGCGATGTTGAATACTTTGTTGTCATCCTCCGTCTCGAGAAGCAGCACGCGGGCTCCGCTTTTGTTGTGGCGAAGTAGGTAGCCATGTGCGTGGATATCATCAATCTGCTGTTCCTGCAGCAGGGTATAGGCTTTGCAATGTTCTGCGTTCATTTTTGTATATCCTTTCTTGTTTTTCTTTATTATTTCCGGTTTTATGCAGTCAAAAACGGACCGCAGTGCCCGTTTACTGGGATTTTCTGCGGCCCTGTCGGTTTTATTCTTCGTTGTCGTTTTCTGCTGCGGTGTTCTCTGTCTCGTCGACGTGTTCTTTTACTTCGTCGTTTGCAGCGTTGTTCTGTGCATTTTTCTGTGCCTGTGCTGCAGCGGCCTGTGCCATCATTGCCTCAAGGTTCGGTCGGACGCTCTGTGCCTGGGCTCCCATGATTCTCTGGAGCTGTTCTCTGGTCAACAGAAGGTTGAAGCCGGACGGGTTGATGACGAAGCCTTTGGCCTGTTTCATCAGGTACGGCAGAAGGTGCTGGAACGGGATGGCTGCCAGACGGAGTTTTGCCTGCGGATCCGGACGGAATTTCTGGAATTCACCAATATCGGAAAACAGCGGCTGGAAGATGTCTTCGTTCTGGTTTTTGATGTACGGGATGCGCACGTCTGGTCCCGGGTTGGCCGGATCGAATTCGCCCTGTACCTGGGAAATGTCGATGGCAAGGATGAATTTGCTTCGCATCAGGTTGACAAGCATTTCTTCCTCGAGTTCACGCAGGTGCTGCATGCGCTCGGCATCGTCTCTTCTCTGGTTTGGTTTTCTGAGTTCCTGCAGAAAGTATACGACGGTGAGCTGTACGCCCGGGTTCAGAACCGGGAGGTGCTGTTTGTTCATTTTCTCCATGTCTGGTTTCGGGAAGATCTGCTCCAGCTCGATGCGGCGGGTCTGATCGCCTTCGTGGAAGATGACCATGTTGACACCTTCTGCGTAGAGGCCCATATAGAAGTTCGGCATCTGCTTGCGCAGTACTTTTACGGTAAGCAGCGGGGTATTCTTCTCTACATAGGATTTTGCAAATTCTTTAGCTGCTTCTTCTTCGGTAAACATGTATACCTGATCATCAAAGGTTTCCGGATCGCACTCTACGTATGGGAGTTTCGTGATCTGGGAAAATGTGACATAGATGATTTCCATGCTCTGAAATTTCTTCATTGTGAAGCTGTTGTCTACTGTCATTTGTGGTTGAGTCCTTTCTTCGCTCTTAGAGGATATGGTATCCCCAAAATATCTATGTGACATTATATCATACTTTTGGTGGGTTGCCAAAGGTTTTCTTTGGGGGTAACGGACCGCGCAGACCAAAGCTGTCGAAACGGGGCCTGACTTTGCATGACGGAGGGAGAGGGCTTTTCGTAGTCTGTAATTGGGGCGTGCAGACTACGGAATTGTTTTTTAACACATTCTAGTTAATCGCTTTGGCATTGGGGTAGATTTTTTCCATTCGGGCGTCCGGGAAATGGGCATCTATGGTCTGCTCGATGGCATTAGCAGCGGGCTTTTGGTGGGCGCGTTCGTCGTATCGGGCGAGAGCAAGGGTAGATACGAGTATGTTGGCCACCATGAACACAATCAGGATCCAAGTGATGATTTTTCCGAATTTCATCGGGATTTTTTCAATCCAGCGCGAAATGACAGGATAGAATTTTTTGAGCCAGACGACGGCGGCTATTCCCCAGAAGAAACAGTACAGGAGGTTGATACGGCCTCCGAGGTTGAAGGGAATGTCGCTGTAGTCCCAGAAGACTTTTCCGAATACGATTTCGGTGAACACACTGCAGATGTATTCGTAGGCTCCGCCGAGGAAGGTACCAAAGGCAAACAGGAATCCATCGGAGCGGTCGCGGTAGTTGTAGAGGAACCAGGTAGCGAGGGCGATGGCCAGGCCCCAGACGATGCTGAACGGGCCCCATACAAGGCTACTGCGGCTCATCCAGACACCGGCGGTGATGCGACAGAATATGGTTTCTGTAATATCGCCCAAAAATGCGCCGATGATGAAGAGAAGAACGATTTTGTAAAAGCTGCATCCTTCGGCAAATACGCCGGTTTCTGTTTTCTCTTTTTTCTCCGAAACTGGCTGTACGGCCGGATAGGCACGTTCCACACGACGCTCCAGATAGCGGTAAACACGGACAGAAAGGCGTCTGGTGAAGGCGTCGATCTGATCGTTCATAGCGCTGATCCGCGGCATTTTTTTCGTGATGTGGTGCAGAACAGCATAGGAACCGACGGCATCTACGATCAATATACCAAAGAGAATCCAGGATGTGATATGCAGGAAACCGGCCGGAATTGAATGAAGAACTGTAAAGCAGAGGCGATTGCCGATTTTCATGGCAAGCAGTCCTAAAATTCCCCATAGTACAGAATACTGAAGGCAGATATAGCCGTCCATGTTCCATTTTTTATTGGAATAGTCCCACCATTTGCCATGGCCAATGCGTTCCAGTGCGTGACCGGCCAGCCACTCGACTGCGGTAGCGATAATCATACAGCCAAGGAACAAAAAGACGGGGCTTGACTGCAGTTCATACAGATAACGTGTCATAAAGACAGCTGTGATTCCATAGATGGCGCAGAGCGGACCATTTAAGAATCCTCTGTTTACCATATGTTTTTTCCGGATCGCGGCCACAGAAGTTTCCAGAAGCCATCCAAGGAAGGCGTAAAAGAAAAACAGGCCGAGATAGTCATAAATTGTATAGTTCATGTTCTTCTCTCTATTCTTTCATTATTTTTGCTATTTTAAGGATTTTATTTTCCACTGAATCCCTTGTATACTCTCCAGTATTTTGTTTTTATTTTTATCCTGCAAATAAGATGGATTTAATTTTGCTTTTTTATACTGCAAATATGTTCCTTCTGTTTTCTGAATCAGCAATTTTGTAAAATATTGTTCCCAGCTAAAAAACTCTGTGCTGTCGATATAATCTTCTGGATTTTCCAGAATTTTACGAACCTCTTTGTCCTGTAAAAGATCTGAATTTAAAATCAGCCATTCAAAAGACTCCGGTAAATATAAATGTACGTTCTGTTTTTCCTCTATTTTATTGCTGAGAAGATTCATTTCTGCTCCAATTGCAGCACCGTCCGCAATAATACAGGTTTCTTCTGTTCCTGCCTTGCCGATCATTTCCGGTATTTTTGTTTTTCCACCAGCGCTTTCACATGTAATATTCCTTTCTGCACATACATTTTCAAAAAATTGATACCCAGAATTGGAATCTTCCGTAATTATTTTTTGTACTCTAACAGGAAGCCGTGCTGTTTTGGGATAGATCTGATACATTTTCTGATATATTTTTCTGGTATCTCTGTATTTTCCGGAAACATGCAATCCATAAATCTCTTCTACACTATACGGCAAATTATATAAGTTTTCTCTCGTAATCAATACAAAATAGTTTTCTGCACCCCGTATGGCAGAAGCAAATTCTTCTGTTTTTATAAAATAATTCTCCTCGTCTATGAAAAAGATGCTTTCCCGGCTGTTTTCCAAAATAATTTTCCAATTAACACCTTCCAGCACTCTGCACGGTACTTCACAGGAAACGTTGATTCCGCTGGACTCCCCTAAATTTTCTGCCTGCCGGATCATATTTACCAGTGTTGTTTTTCCTGATGCACTATCCCCCTGGATGATTGTAATATTACGCTTTATCACAAATTCATAATGAACTCTGTTATTTTGAATAATAACTCTTTTCTTTCCCTTCATACATCCACCTATACATAAGCCTCGGCAACATCTACAAATTCGGACATATTCCGCACAATAGTCCCTGTATTTAAAATCAGGATTTCAAAAGGATCTTTGCCAAACCGCATCACATGACGCAGATTAATCGTCAGATCCTTTTGCTCTCCTAATTTTAAAATCCATTTTGCACAATTATCTCCACATACGGAGGCATTAAAGATCTTTCCGTCTGTATCGTATGCCATCAGCAGCAACGTTTTGATTCCTCCGGATAAATCTTTCGGTGGAATCGGACCAAGCACCGGGCTGTCAATCAGATGCGCACTGATTACCTCCGAGCGATCCACATCGCGGATCATTTCTTTTGCCAGTGGCGTGGTCAGCCATTCATCTTCATAACAATTATCAAAATAGGTTGGCGGATGATAGATTGCACCTTTCATTTCTCCAAGATATATTTTCAACATAATAAAATTCCTCTCGCTAACGCTCATTATATCGTGATACGCACATTATACCATATCTCAAAGCCTTCTTGCGCAAAAATGTATCGTTTGTCAACATTTTCCGGGATAAAAATGTTGACAAACGATACAAAACTATTGCCAAATGTCGCTAATTCATTTTTTCTCCCAAAAAGAAAGAAGCCATACTCTCTCAAGTATGACTTCTCTCCTTTTTCAAATTCTTTTTAAGGAAAAAGAATTACTCTTCTTCTGCGCCGTACAGTTTTACGAGTTTGTTCAGGTAAGTGTAACGGTCTTTTGCTTCCTGCTCGTTCTTGCCGAACAGTCTTTCTGCTTTCGCCGGGTTTGCACGTTTCAGAGAGTTGTAACGTACCTCGCCGTTCAGGAATTCCTGATAATCTCCTGACGGAGCCTTGGAATCCAGTGTGAATGCGCTCTTGCCTTCTGCAGCGAGTGCCGGGTTGAAGCGGAAGCAATGCCAGTATCCGGTCTGAACAGCGAGCTGCTCCTCGGTCTGTGCTTTGCTCATACCTTTCTTGATACCATGGTTGATACATGGAGCGTAAGCGATAATGAGGGACGGTCCCGGATATGCCTCTGCCTCTGCGATTGCTTTGACTGCCTGATTGTAATCAGCGCCCATAGCGATCTGTGCTACGTATACATAGCCATAGCTCATTGCGATGCTTGCCATATCTTTCTTCTTGGTTTCTTTACCGCCTGCTGCGAACTGTGCAACTGCACCGGTCGGAGTAGCTTTGGAGGACTGTCCGCCTGTGTTGGAGTAAACCTCTGTATCGAATACCATTACGTTGATATCTTTTCCGCTGGCAAGTACGTGGTCTACGCCGCCGAATCCGATATCGTAAGCCCATCCGTCGCCACCGAAGATCCACTGGGATTTCTTAGCGAGGAAGTCTTTGTTCTTAACGATGTCTCTGCAAACGTCGCAGTCAGCGTCTTTGATTGCTTCTACAAGTTTCTCGGTTGCAGTTCCGTTGGTAGCGCCGCAGTCAAAGGTATCCAGATACTCTTTGCATGCTGCTTTTACTTCTTCCGGAGCTTTCTCGGAGTTCATAACATCCTCAACTTTGGCTTTCAGGCCGCCGCGGATTGCTTTCTGAGCAAGAAGCATACCATAACCGAACTCTGCGTTGTCCTCGAACAGGGAGTTGGACCATGCCGGGCCCTGTCCTTTCTCGTTTACAGTGTAAGGAGTGGACGGTGAGGAGTTGCCCCAGATAGAGGAGCATCCTGTTGCGTTTGCGATGTACATTCTGTCACCAAACAGCTGGGTGATCAGTTTTGCGTAAGGAGTCTCGCCGCAGCCTGCGCATGCGCCGGAGAACTCAAGCAGCGGTTTCTTGAACTGGCTGCCCTTTACGGTATTCTCTTTGAATTTTGCTACAACGTCTGTCTTCTCTGGAAGAGCTGCTGCATAATCGAAGTATTTCTGCTCTGCTTCGTGTGCTGCAAGGCTTTCCATAGCCAGTGCTTTCACACCCTTCTTGCCCGGACATACGTTTGCACAGGAACCACATCCGGTACAGTCAAGCTGGGAAATAGCCATTGTGAAGGTGTAGTCCGGCATACCGGTCATCGGCATGGTCTGGATGCCTTCCGGAGCTGCTGCTGCTTCTTCTGCGGTCATGGCAACCGGACGGATAACAGCGTGCGGGCAGACGAAGGAACATCTGTTACACTGGATACAGTTTTCCGGATTCCATACAGGTACGTTTACGGCGATACCACGTTTCTCGTATGCGGATGTGCCGGACGGAGTTGTTCCGTCTACGTAGTCTGCAAATGCGGATACAGGCAGGTTGTTTCCTTCCTGGGAAGTTACTTTTGCCTGGATGGTATTTACGAATTTAACAGCGTCAGCGCGGCCGCTCTCTGCATGAGTTGTGGTCAGACCTTCGTCTGCTGCATTTTTCCAGCTTTCCGGAACTGCAACTTCTTTGATCTGTTTTGCACCCTCATCGATTGCTGCCCAGTTCTTTGCTACGACATCATCACCTTTACGGCCATAGGTAGCTTTTGCTGCTGCTTTCATGAGTTCGATGGCTTTTTCTTCCGGAATGATCTTCGCAAGCTTGAAGAATGCAGACTGAAGAATGGTGTTGATACGGGTCGGTCCCATGCCGGTCTCGATACCGATCTTAACGCCGTCGATCACATAGAATTTGATGTTATGGTTTGCGATGAATGCTTTTACCTGACCTGGCAGATGCTCTTCCAGTCCTGCTTCATCCCATGGACAGTTCAGAAGGAAGGTTCCTCCGTCTACCAGCTCTTCTACCATGTGATATTTGTTCACATAGGAAGGATTGTGGCATGCAACAAAGTTTGCTTTGTGGATCAGGTATGTAGATTTGATCGGTTTCTTTCCGAAACGCAGGTGAGACATGGTTACACCGCCGGACTTTTTGGAGTCATAGTCGAAGTAAGCCTGTGCGTACATGTCTGTGTTGTCACCGATGATCTTGATGGAGTTCTTGTTTGCACCTACGGTACCGTCTGCGCCAAGTCCCCAGAATTTGCAGTTGATGGTTCCTTCCGGAGTTGTTACCAGAGGAGCGCCAACCGGCAGAGACAGATTGGTAACATCGTCTACGATACCAATGGTAAATCTCTGTTTCTCTGTATTTTCATATACAGCAACGATCTGAGCCGGTGTGGTGTCCTTGGAACCAAGTCCGTAACGACCTGTGAATACCGGTGTGCTCTCGAATCTGCTGCCTTTTAATGCTGCTACTACGTCCAGGTACAGAGGCTCGCCAAGAGATCCCGGCTCTTTTGTTCTGTCCAGAACGGAAATCTGTTTTACAGTCTCCGGAATTGCATTGATGAGTGCTTCTGCGGAGAACGGACGGTACAGACGTACCTTTACAACGCCGACTTTCTTGCCTGCTGCTACGAGGTAATCGATGGTCTCCTCGATGGTATCGCAGACAGAACCCATAGCGATGATTACGTGCTCAGCGTCTGCTGCTCCATAATAGTTGAACAGTTTGTAATCGGTTCCGATTTTCTCGTTTACTTTGTCCATGTACTCCTGTACGATTGCCGGAAGAGCATCATAGTACGGGTTACATGCTTCTCTTGCCTGGAAGAAGATATCCGGGTTCTGTGCGGATCCTCTCTGGCACGGATGGTTCGGGTTCAGGGCATGTTTACGGAATGCATCTACTGCATCCATATCTACCATGTCTTTCAGATCTTCGTAATCCCATGTCTCGATTTTCTGAATCTCGTGGGAGGTACGGAATCCGTCGAAGAAGTTGATAAATGGAACTTTGCCTTTCAGTGCTGCACAGTGTGCAACCGGTGTCAGGTCCATAACCTCCTGTACGCTGGATTCGCAGAGCATTGCGACTCCGGTCTGACGACAGGCGTAAACGTCTGAATGATCTCCGAAGATGGAAAGTGCGTGGCTTGCAAGGGCACGAGCGGATACGTTGAATACGCCCGGGAGCTGCTCGCCGGCAATTTTATAAAGGTTCGGGATCATCAGAAGAAGTCCCTGGGATGCGGTGTAGGTTGTAGTAAGAGCTCCGGCTGCCAGTGATCCGTGTACTGCACCTGCTGCTCCTGCCTCAGACTGCATCTCAGTTACCTGAACTTCCTGTCCGAAAATGTTCTTTCTTCCCTGGGTTGCCCACTCATCGGTATGCTCCGCCATAACGGATGAAGGGGTAATTGGGTAAATAGCTGCTACGTCGGTATACGCATAAGACGCATGTGCTGCAGCCTGGTTACCATCCATGGTTTTCATCTTTCTAGCCATTTGATTTTATCCTCCTTAAAAAATGATGACCAAAAATTACTTTGGCTTTTCTCAGGTTGGTGTTCTGCCGGGTTTCGGTTGCCTCCGCGCTTCGAAAAACCCGGATAAGGGCATGGCAATGCCACTATGTCCAGTGTTTGAATTATAACACCGATTGGGCATTCTGTCCAGATTTTCTGTGGGTGTTCAGGGAAAAATACAAGTTTTTTACAACTTCTGGTAATTCCGCGTCGAATTTCTCGATAAAAAAAAGAAGGAACGGCCCGCATATTTTTTTCTCTTCTGCGGACAGTTCCTTTGCTTCTTTTATTTCTGATTCTGCGCCTCAATCTGTTCTGCGAGGTCGGTGAGATAAACCCATCTCTCGGTTTTTTCTTCCAGAGCAGCTTCGGTCTTCTCTTTTTCCGCCATCAGTTCGGCGAGCTTTGCAGAGTTGGTGGCGTTTTTGAGCATCTGATCGTCAAGCGATGCAATCTTTTCCTCGAGTACGGCGATATCGTCATCGATGGTCTCGTACTCGCGCTGTTCTTTGAACGTAAATTTCAGGCGGGTCGGACGGTTCTGCTTCCAGTCATTGTTCTTTGACTTTGCAGGTTCGTCCGCGGACGTTTTGGACGGCGCTGCTTTTGCCGTTTCTTCCGCACTTCCGCCGAAACGGCGTTCTTTTGCTTCGAGGTAATCGGTGTAGCCGCCCTCGTACTGCAGAAGATTTCCGTTTCCGTCGAATTCGAAGATGCGGTCCACGACGTTATCCAGAAAATAGCGGTCGTGGGAAACGGTGATGACGATGCCGACGAACGTGTTCAGGAAATCCTCAAGCACGGTCAGGGTCGGGATATCAACGTTGTTGGACGGCTCGTCGAGGATCAGAACATTGGCGCCGCTCACCAGGACGGATAAGAGATACAGTCTCCGTTTTTCGCCTCCGGAGAGTTTGGAAATCGGGGTGTACTGCATATCCGGTGTGAACAGGAAGCGTTCAAGCATCTGCGATGCGCTGATGCGGCCGTCACGGGTCTGGACATACTCAGCGATATCTTTCACGTAGTCGATCACGCGCTGATTCGTATCCATGTCCGGCTCTTCCTGTGCCAGATAGCCGATGCGGATCGTGTCGCCGATTTCGATGGTTCCCGCATCCGGCAGGACTTCTCCGGTGATCATCCGCAGCATTGTGGATTTTCCGCAGCCGTTCGGGCCAATGATGCCGACACTCTGGTTCCGCAGGAAGATATATTCGAAATCTTTCATCAGCGTTTTATCGCCAAAGGCTTTGCTGACGTTATGGAATTCAATCGTTTTCTTTCCCATGCGGGTCTCGACAGCATCCATCTCCACGACAGCGTCTGCGGTCGGTGCCGTGCCATTTTTGAGTACTTCGAGACGTTCGAGTCTGGCGCGCTGTTTTGTGCTTCTTGCGCGGCAGCCGCGTTTCGCCCATTCGAGTTCCATGCGCAGGATGCTCTGGCGTTTCCGTTCAGAGGCGAGTTCCATCTCCTCGCGCTCAGCTTTCAGTTCCAGAAAACGGGAATAGTTGGAATCGTAGCTGTACATTTTTCCGTGGCTGATTTCGAGGATGCGGTTCGACACTTTATCCAGGAAATAACGGTCATGGGTGACCATAAAGACGGTTCCGCGGTAATTTTTCAGGTAATCCTCGAGCCAGAAGAGCATCGCATTGTCGAGATGGTTTGTCGGCTCGTCGAGGATCAGGACGTCAAAATCGGACGCAAGCACTTTTGCCAGGGCAACCTTGCGGCGCTGGCCGCCCGAGAGGGTGTCGAGTTTTGCGTCGTATTCGGTGATACCGAGCTGTACAAGGTTGCTCTGCACCTGCCAGTCCTCCTCATCGCCGGAAAGGGCGTAGGACAGCACGGTGGCATCCTTTGGAAATTCCGGTGTCTGCGGAAGATAGGCCATTTTGAGGTTGTTCTGGCGGATAATCTGGCCGGAATCCGGGGTCTCTTCTCCTGCTGCCATGCGCAGCAGCGTGGATTTTCCGGTTCCGTTGATTCCGACGATGCCGACCTTGTCGCCCTCCTGCAGGCCGAAGGAAGCATCGTCAAAAATCAGTTTATCGCCGAACAGTTTGCTGATGTGTTCGATGTTGATGATATTCATTTGCACAGTTCTGCAACGGTCTGGTTGATGACTTTTCCGTCTGCTTTACCTTTCATATCTGCCATAACGGCCTTCATGATGGCACCTTTGTTCTTGGTTGCCAGAACGTCTGCGAATTTCTCCTGGATGTAGGCTTTGACTTCGTCTGCACTCATCTGTTTCGGTGCATACTCGCTGATGACGTCATAGCGGAACTGATACTCTGCTTTTAAGTCCTCACGGGATGCCGGACAGGTATCGATCTGCTCTTTTACGGTCTTCAGCTCTTTTAAGATGACGCGGTCTACCAGCTCCGGTTTGATGTCATCGCGGCAGCCCTCGTCGATGGCTACTTTCTTTGCTGCGGAGATCAGGGAAGAGATGGCCTCTTTTCTCGCTTTGTCTTTGGCTTTCATTGCTGCTATCATATCACTTCTTAAAGTTTCTAATTCCATGGTGTTGTTCCTCCTGTACTAAATTTTGTCCGGTTTCAAGTATAACACTTCTCTTTTTGCTTTTCCAGTCACTTTGTAGAATAGCTCCCTTATTTTCCCCACGGCAGACGGTGTTTCTTTACCTGGATTGCCTGATGCGGGCACATTTCCTGACAGCAGAAACAGCGGATGCACTTTTTATAATCGTAGACCGGCGGATTTCTGCGGCCGTTATCAAAGCGGACGGCTTTCCCTTCCACCGGGCAGCTCTCGACGCAGACGCCGCATTTTTTACATTTTTCTTCTATGATATAGGGGCGGCTCTGGAAGACCCCGAGGATCTCGAGCAGATCGAGGGCTCCTTTTTTGCGGGCTTTGCGGCGGTCGACATTGAAGTTTGGATTTCCGTACTTTCTTTTCAGTTCTTCCTCGGATATGGTGCCATCCGCTGTCACAATTTCGATGCGGTCGTCGTGCCACGTTCCAAGGCCGAGCGTTTCCCCGTAGAGATTTGTCGGCACATACGACGGATCGAGGTTCACCAGATGGCAGAACACGGTATCCAGCGCGATCGGATCGGTGGACATAAGAAGAACTCCCATCGAAACCGGATCGCCGGAAGTCGGACCATTGCCTTCCATTGCTACGATTCCGTCGCAGATATAGAGGCGCGGGGCGACTTTCTGGTTCAGCTCGATCAGCATGTGTGCGAAGCTCTCATCGTTCGGATACTGCGTGTGGCCGAGTTTTTTGTAGACGCCGCTGATGCAGCCGTACTGGTTCTTGACAGCTCCGGTGATGCGTTCCAGCGCGTGGGTTTTCATTTTACTGACGCTGATGAGGGCGTCGCAGTCGAGTGCATCTTTCGCAATCATCAGAAATTTGCCATCGGCGGTTTCTACGCGCTCGCTCGTAAGGAAATCCTTCAGCGGAACGTTGTGTTTTTCCAGCACCTCTTTCAGCCCGGCTTCCTTTGCAATGCCCTCCGGGGTGCCAAGGCCGCAGGAATCGCCGCAGGAAATATTCTCATAGCCATTTTCCTGCAAAATCGTGATCAGGGCATCCATAACTTCCGGGTCGGTCACGACGGCGCGTTCGCGTTTTGCGGAGCGGACGAGGTTTGGTTTTAATAAGATATTCTCTTCTTTTCCGATCAGAGATTCCAGGCCGCCAATTGCTTCCAATCCCTTTTGCAGGCTTTCCTTTACGTGCGCCGGCTCATAGTCGGGACAGGCAACCACTGCCACTTTGCTTTTTTTCATATTCACCTCATGTTTTTCTATATTTCAAAAGAAGCTGCGATCCCCTTACCGGTTCTCACAGCTTCTTCGTATATTCACACAGAATATGTTTTTACTTATGCTACTTTGCTTTTTGCAAGCTCAGCCAGTGTTGCAAATCCTTCTGCATCGTTAACTGCCATGTCAGCCAGAACTTTACGGTTCAGCTCAACGCCTGCCAGTTTCAGACCATACATAAATTTGCTGTAGGACAGACCGTTCATTCTTGCTGCTGCGTTGATACGAGCGATCCACAGCTGACGGAACTGACGTTTTTTCTGTTTTCTTCCTGCGTAGGAGCTGGTCAGTGCGCGCATTACGGACTGTTTTGCTACTCTATACTGTTTGCTTCTGGCTCCTCTGTAACCTTTAGCCAGTTTTAATACTCTGTTATGTTTTTTCTTAGCGTTCATGCCGCCTTTAATTCTTGCCATTTCTTATTTTCCTCCTTGATCTGTTGGGCGTAACTCTACCTTGCAAAAATTACATGTAAGGTAAGATTTTCTTCATGTTCTTTACGTTTGTTGCATCAACAGTAGTCTGTTTTCTCAGGTTTCTTTTTCTCTTCTGAGATTTCTTGGTTAAGATATGGCTCTTGTAAGCTTTATTTCTTACTAATTTTCCTGTTCCTGTTGTTTTAAAACGCTTTGCAGCTGCTCTGCTTGTTTTTACCTTTGGCATTTTAATTTCCTCCTTGATATTGATTCAAATGTATTTTAACGTTTAGCCGTCAAAAACATGGTCATGCTTCTGCCTTCCACCTTCGGCGCTTTGTCAACCGTTGCAATATCGGACAGACTCTCTGCAAATTCATCGAGGATGTATTTGCTGCTGTTCATATGTGCCATCTCACGGCCGCGGAAACGAAGTGTTACTTTTACTTTGTCTCCCTTTGTAATGAACTTGCGGGCTGCACCTACTTTGGTATTAAGATCATTGGTGTCAATGTTTGGAGAAAGGCGAACTTCCTTGATTTCAATTGTTTTCTGTTTTTTCTTTGCTTCTTTTTCCTTGCGGGCCAGTTCATATCTGTACTTTCCGTAGTCGATAATTTTGCAAACCGGCGGTTTCGCTGTCGGAGCAATTTTCACAAGATCCAGACCTGCTTCCTGTGCTTTCAGGTACGCATCTCTGGCAGACATAATTCCAAGCTGTTCTCCGTTCTGACCGATCAGACGAATTTCTCTGTCTCTGATCTGCTCATTAATCATTAATTCGCTAATTGTAGTGCACCTCCATCATTATAAAAGACTGTGTTCCCGCTTTTGCGGTGTAACGAAATCAAACTCGGCTCACCGGACCGGATTTGACTGATAACGCAAGAAAAGTGGATAGACAGACTATCCACTTAACATTGTACATAAATCTCTACACAAAGAGAACTTAAGATCAATATTGGACCGTAGTCGCGTGTTTGCGCTAGGGTGAGAGTGGATACTCTACTTTCTTTTTCTCAGACTATTGCAGTATAGCACTCTCCCATCCTGTTGTCAATACTGATTTTCGCATTTTTTCGTATTTATCTCCCGCAGCTACAGCGGAAGGAGCTGCACTCGGTTTCCTGGCAGCTGCATGCGCTGTCTCCGGCGATATGGATGTCTCCGGCTTCGCATTTACAGTTGTCGTTAAAGGTACAGTTCTGCGCCTTGCAGTCGACACCGATTTTCGTACAGCCGCAGCCGGTGGAGTTGGACATCGTGCCCTCACCGCGCTCCTTGAAGCTCTCGCAGCACGTTTCCATGGAGCTTTTGGCTTCGCTTCCGCCTACGCGGATATCTCCTTTGGAACAGAGCTCGTTCTGGTTGTAAACACAGGTCATAGCGGAACAACTTAATGCTGGCATAATAAATTACCTCCTGAAATTTAGTTTTCTGCGGTTTCGCCCGCATAGAAACCATTATTTCCAAGAGGTAATTTTTTATGCTTTATTTATTTGATAATACCAGTGTCCAAAGTTTGGAAATCCGACGCAAGCAAAGCTTGCACGAGGATTTTTAAATTTTGGACACGCCAAAACATGAGTAAGTAGCCATTTTTCGAAGAAAAATGAGCGGAGTACGAATGTTTTGAAGATTGCGGGAGTACGAAGTACGGAGCAATCTGGTATCATAGGTGTCAATTTTTTTGACACCTACCTTATTTATTTTCTTTTGTTTCAACAGTAACCGGGCGGTTAACGCGGCCTGCGATTTCTTCTTTGATATCTGCGATAAACTGCTCCAGGCTTCTCTGGCCTTCATCACCTGCAAAACGGCTTCTGACAGATACAAGACCTGCCTCTTCCTCTTTTGCTCCGGCGATCAGCATGTATGGAATCTTCTGTCCCTGTGCCTCACGGATCTTATATCCAATCTTCTCGGAACGGGTATCCATCTCTGCGCGGATGCCTGCCTCGTGAAGGGCGTCCAGAACCTTCTTGCCGTAATCTGCGTATTTGTCGGAGATTGGCAGAACCTTTACCTGTACCGGTGCAAGCCAGGTTGGGAATGCACCTGCAAAGTGCTCGATCAGGATACCGATGAAACGCTCAACAGAACCGTAAACAACACGGTGGATCATAATCGGACGATGTTTCTCTCCGTCTGCTCCTGTGTATTCCAGTTCGAATCTCTGCGGCAGCTGGAAGTCAAGCTGGATGGTACCGCACTGCCACGTTCTTCCGATGGAGTCTTCCAGATGGAAGTCGATCTTCGGGCCATAGAATGCGCCGTCGCCTTCGTTGACTACATAGTCAAGGCCAAGATCATCGAGTGCGCCACGGAGACCTTCGGTTGCTACCTCCCAGTCCTCATCGCTTCCCATGCTGTCTTCCGGACGGGTGGACAGCTCTACGTGATATTTGAATCCGAACAGTTTGTAAACCTGGTCAATCAGGTTTGCAACGCCTTTGATTTCGTCTTTGATCTGCTCCGGTGTCATGAAGATATGGGCATCGTCCTGGTTGAAGCAGCGTACACGCATCAGGCCGTGCAGCTGGCCGGATTTCTCATGACGATGTACCAGACCAACCTCTGCCAGACGCAGCGGCAGATCACGGTAGGAACGAGGCTCGGATTTGTAAACGAGAACGCCGCCCGGGCAGTTCATCGGTTTGATTGCATAATCTTCATCGTCGATGACGGTGGTATACATGTTTTCTTTGTAGTGATCCCAATGACCGGAGGTCTCCCACAGGCGACGGTTCAGGATGATCGGTGTGGAGATTTCTACGTATCCTGCTTTTCTGTGGATTTCACGCCAGTAATCCATCAGTGCATTTTTCAGATCCATTCCTTTTGGAAGGAAGAACGGGAATCCCGGGCCGTCCTCACTCATCATAAACAGGCCGAGCTCTTTTCCGAGTTTTCTGTGGTCACGCTTCTTTGCTTCCTCGATCATGTGGAGGTACTCTTCAAGCTCTGCTTTCTTTGTGAATGCAGTTCCGTAGATTCTCTGCAGCATCTTGTTTTTCTCGCTGCCTCTCCAGTATGCGCCTGCAAGGCTGGTCAGTTTGAAGGCTTTGACCGGCTTTGTGCTCATCAGATGAGGGCCTGCGCACAGGTCCGTGAATTCGCCCTGGCGATAGAAGCTGATGACTGCGTCTTCCGGCAGATCTTCGATCAGTTCTACTTTATATGGCTCTTCTTTTTCTTTCATGAAGGCGATGGCTTCTGCTCTCGGCAGTTCGAAGCGCTCCAGTTTCAGATCCTCTTTTACGATTTTCTTCATCTCTGCTTCGATTTTTTCAAGGTCTTCGCTGGTGAGCGGAGTCTCTCTGTCTACATCGTAGTAGAATCCGTCTGCGATGGACGGTCCGATGGCCAGTTTGGTATCCGGGTACAGTCTCTTGATGGCCTGTGCCATGATATGGGATGTGGTGTGACGGAATGCTGCTTTTCCGCCTTCATCGTTGAAGGTCAGAATGGAAAGATTGCAATCTTTGTCGATCACGGTACGAAGGTCTTCTACTTCTCCGTTTACTTCACCTGCACAGGCCATTCTTGCAAGGCCTTCGCTGATGTCTGCTGCGATCTCAATGATGGATTTCGGTTCGGAGTACTCTTTGGTACTTCCATCTTTCAGTGTGATGATCATTTGCTTTACCTCTTTCTTTGTATATTTTTCGCAAGCGTGTTTCAGAATTTTTATACTTTTTACAGCAACAAAAAAGTCCCTTCTGACACGCTTATGCTGTCAAAAGGGACGATGTATTTTCATTCACCGCGGTTCCACCCATTTTGTTTTTTCAAACCACTTCATTTGACGATAACGGAATCACCGGGCCGGATTGGGGCCGCTCAGAGCTGGTCTTCGATCACGTTCCTGTTAAAACCCTTGCACCACAAAACGGGGTTTCTCTCTGTCACATTCACTGTGATTTACTCGTCTCTTCTACGCTTTGTTTTTTGTGTTCGGTGCTTTTCGGCTCCCGATAGTTTTAGATTATATCACCCAATGCGTGGTTGTCAAGACCTGCATGGGCGAAAAATTTATTTTTCCGGCGATTTTTGTCCTGCTGTCTGCAGAGCAATTTTTTCTTTTGCTTTTTCCGGCATTTCCAGCAGGGCAAACTCGTAAAAGATGCCGTAAATATACGTGATTCCACGGATATCGCCCAGCGCTTTCGGGCGCTCGACAACCGGTCTTTCGCTCTCCTGCTGTAATTCCAGCACTTTCTGATATGCACTCCGGACGGAGCTCCAGACAAGACTTTTGCTTTTTTCTCTGCGGTTGATCCAGAGCTCTTTTGTATAGGTGCCGCTTCTGCCGTATTTCATATGGTAGGAATACGGCAGGCCGGAATACGTATGGAACTCAAAATCCTGATACGCAGTAACACAGTCCCACAGGGCTTCTTCTGTCCGCTCCTTGCGGAGCCGCTGCAGGGCCTGTTCTCTTTTTCGCTGTAAGCTTTCCTGTGTTTCTTTCGTTTCTTCCATCTTGTTTGTCTTCTCCATCCTGTTTTTAATCCGCCAGAAATTTATCCAGCTCCGCCGTCACGACCGGATTACGTTTTACCTGCGGATGGTCGATTCTTCCGGGACAATCGCCGTGATGTTTTCTCCCTCCGTCAGGATCGTAAGACCGGTCTGGACCTGCATCTCTTTCGTTCCGTTTAAAATTTTTCCGTTTTTGTAGGCATATTTCATACTCGATTCCCTCTTTCTGCCGAACGTATTATGGTTTATTTTATCACTCCTAAGAGAGATTCGCGATAGAAAATCTCAGATTTTTGAAATATTTTCCTCATCTGAGAGGCCAGGATATGCACAGATGGTTTCTGCATCCTTTTATTCCTCCTGCAATGCCGCCAGATATCCCAGAATTCGTTCCTTTTTTCTGTCGGGCAAATTACGAAAGCCTTCCAGAATCATTTTCTCCTCTGTGTTTGCCGCGCACATTTCGAGATCCACTGCTTTCCGTTCGATCTCATTTTCTCCTAAAAGCTCATACGGCGTAACCTTCAGCACTTCGCAGATTTTCAGTATCTTATCCGCCGACGGATTCGTCCCCTTTCTTTTCCAGTCGCTGATGGTGCTCTGTGAAATTCCGGTTTCTTCAGAGAATTCTTTCTGGGTCACCCCGTTTCGAAGAATTAATTCAAAAATTTTTTCACTGATCATTTTGTATTTCACCTTTTCACTCAGATTTTGTTTTACTATATCACAAAATTCCCTGTCCGTCACTTCCTCCAATGCTGAAAAAACGCCTCTTCCTGCCCTGTGCGGATTCCGTATTTTCTTCTTGCGATCTAACAAAAAAAGAAATGGTAATGCCTGGGAAAAGATGCGCCATGCAAAAAAACAGCCTGAGTTCCCGTTTTTACACCGAAACTCAGACTGTTTTTATGCGTTCTGTTCTGCTTCCACTTCCTGATTGATCTCATCCTCGCTGTCGGCCATTGCCTGCAGGGTCATAGTCAGTAATTTTTCCAGCGGCCAGCCAAGCTGATCGGCGCCCCTCTCAATGACCTCTCTCGAACATCCTGTTGCAAAGCCTTTGCTCTTATATTTCTTCTTTAAGGATTTCAGTTCCATGTCTTTTGTGCTCTTCGAAGGCCGCATCAGCGCAGCTGCCCAGATCAGTCCCGTCAGCTCATCTGCTGCAAACAGAACTTTTTCCATCTCATGCACCGGCTCCACATCCAGTGTGACGCCACACTCAATGGTAATGCCGCAGCCATGGGAAACGACACCATGAATGATATCTTCCGACACGCCGCCTTCCCGCAGAAGCTCCGGTGCTTTCAGGCAGTGCTCTGCCGGATACAGCTCAAAATCAATGTCATGCAGCAGTCCGACAATACCCCAGTGCTCCTCTTCTGCCCCATAGCCAAGCTCTCTTGCATACCATTTCATCACGGCCTCTACGGTAAGCGCATGCTGAATATGGAAGGGATCTTTGTTGTATTTTTTTAATAACGTAAATGCCTCATCTCTTGTAATTTCACTCATGCTTGATTTTCTCCTTCCCTTTTCTCTTTCCAGAATCACCTGGATTAGATTTGAATTATAATTTCGTCCATTATAATCCTATATTCATAGCAATTCAATAGGTTTATCAAGACTTTTTTTGTACATCATATAAAAAGGCGCCGTTCCCTCACCTTTCAGAGAGAGGGCACAGCGCTTTTCTTATTTTTCAAATTCTACGCTTTACAGCAGTTCCGGTTTCAGCCGCACATCGAAGCTGATTTCGGTTTCTTTCAGCTGATATTTTTCCAGCAGCATCGGTCCGCAGCTTGCCGATCCGATCCCGGCCTGGCGGTAGTCGATGCAGAAAACAGTGCTTCCGCACGGCCGAAGCTCATAGTTGTGGGCTTTCGCGGTCAGCTCCTCCTGCGTGTAAATAGATGCCTGGAATGAGAAGGTTTTCTCACCCACTGCCGTCAATACCGCACGATCACTGGCAAGACTTGCATAATCGCAGTCGTAGTGGCTGCCGTTCTCCTGCGGGCGGATGTAGTCCTCCTGCTGTTCTGCCGGTGTGCTGTGGAAAACGCCGTGATAGCTTGCCTGGTGCTTATCCACGTAGCTCTCCACCGGGCCGAGGCCGCAGTAGGTCAGTTTTGCAAACGATTCCGGCAGGAACAGGCGCAGGCCAAAACGCGGCAGAACCGGGAATACCGGGTCTTTCTTTGCTTCTACATGGACATCGGTCGTTCCGTCGCTGTAAATTGTCCATTTGATCACACCTGCAAGGATCCGCTGCAGAGCCGGAGACGAAATCGAATAGCTTGTCTCGATCTCCACGCAGCCGTTTTCTTCTTTTGCCGTTGTCTCATACGCCCGCGTCACGGTACGGTCATACTGCGCACGCATCCAGGTATTCTTGATATTGCGGTCATTGTCTGTCGGCGCACGCCAGATGTTCAGCTCCATCGGGCGGTCGAGCAGATTCTGGTTGGCATAGCACATTCCCTCGAACAGGCCGGTGAACTTATTATAGGTATAGCTGAACTGTTCCGTCGATACCGTCAGATAATGATCGTCCTCTTTCCATCCAAACGAAGCCGTTCCCTCCGGGCGCTTCATCATCTCTTTTGCCTTCTGGTTCTGATTGTCTTTCGTTTTCACCGGAACTTCTTCAAATCCCAGTTCGAACTGCTCCGGCAGCACCTCAGTGGCCTGTTTCTGATACCAGGTAACCTTCAGCGCACATTTTCCCTGCTCCGGCACGGAAATGGCAAGCGGAATCGTCTTCTCACAGCCTGCCGCAAGTTCCAGCAGTGCTTCATCTGTAATCTTGCCGCTCTCCGTCACTTCGCCGTCCACAAGCACCTCATAGCCGAGCACAGCGTAATCTTTCAGATTCACAAAATTCATATAGTTTTTGATGGTCAGTGTACCCTTTTCGGCATCATATCCCGTCACGCGCACCGGACGATACACGTTTTTAAATTCCATCAGTCCCGTATGCGGTGTGCGGTCCGGATAAACAAGTCCGTCCATGCAGAAGTTGCCGTCGTGCGGATACTCGTTGTGGTCGCCGCCGTACGCGTACATCTTCTTTCCCTCGATCGTTTTTCCCATATCAATCGCGTGGTCGCACCACTCCCAGATAAAGCCGCCGCACATCTTCTCCTCGCTGTGGATCAGTTCAAAGTAGTCTTCAAGATCTCCCGGGCCGTTGCCCATCGCATGGCAGTATTCGCACATGATATACGGCTTATCCCCGTACTCCACCAGCTCTTTTTTGATCTCCTCGAGTGATGGATACATGCGGCTGTAGAGGTCGAGGTTGCTGTAATCGTATTTCTTCGGATCATCCACATACCGTGCCGACTCATAGTGCGTCAGACGCGTCGGATCAAATTCCTTCGTCCACTTTAAGGCCGCCTCGAAGGTACAGCCGTATGCGCACTCATTTCCCATCGACCAGATGACAACGCTCGGGCGGTTTTTATCGCGCTCCACGCAACGCTGTGTGCGGTCTACGGTTGCCTCGGTAAATACCGGATTGTTCGCAATTAGTTTATTCCAGTTCTTCGCATACTCTTCCCAGCTCGTGTAATCCGCATAAATTGCCTCTGTGCCGTGGCTCTCATTGTCCGCCTCATCGATGACATAAAAACCGAGACGGTCATAAAGCTGATAACAGTACGGCGCATTCGGGTAATGGCTGGTCCGGATCGCATTGATGTTGTGCTCTTTCATTACCTTCAGATCTTTTTTGATCTGTGCAAGGCTGATTGCAAATCCCGTCACCGGATCGCTGTCGTGGCGGTTTGTTCCGTGGAATTTGATCTTCACGCCGTTCAGGTACAGCACACCGTCCTTCGCGTGGATCTCACGGATGCCGACATGATCAGTGATCACCTCACCCGCCGTCTCCAGCACCAGCGTATACAGATACGGCTCCTCGGCATTCCACAGATGTGCATCTTTTACATGCATCTGAACCGTATCGCCGCCAAACGCTGCCTCTGCCACAAGATGATTTTCTGCATCAAACAGCTTTGCCGTTCCTTCCTGCGGTTCCCCGTCATTCCAGGTAATCGCAATCGAAACTTCTCCATTCTGGTACGATGCGTCCGGCGCTGCCTTTACAAAGTAATCGCGGATGCCTTTTTCTGGTCTTGCAAGCAGATAAACATCGCGGAAAATGCCGCTCATGCGGAATTTGTCCTGATCCTCGAGATAGCTTCCATCGCACCATTTCAGCACCAGTACGGCGATGATGTTGGTGCCATCTTTTAAGAAGTCTGTTACATCAAATTCACTCGTAGAATGAGACACCTGGCTGTAGCCGACGAAGCTGCCGTTCATCCACACGTAGAAACAGGAATCCACGCCCTCAAAATTCAGGAATTCCCTCGGTGCTTCCTCCTGTTTTTTCCACTCGAACGTTCTCACGTACGCACCGCACGGGTTCTCATACGGCACATACGGCGGATCCACCGGGAACGGGTAGCGGACATTCGTATACTGATGGTGGTCATGGCCATAATTCTGCCAGACGGACGGCACCGGAATCGTCTCGAATGCAGAAGTGTCGTATCCTTCTGCGAAAAACTCCTCTTTTACATCGTAAACACTGGTAAAATAGCGGAATTTCCAGTCGCCGGAAAGCAGGAAAAAGCGGTCCGACGCCTCCCGGTTCTCCACCAGATCCTCCATGCGGCGGGATGCCGGAATGTAGTAGGCACGGTTCGGCATGGTATTCACATGCAGGTGATCGAAATCTTCGAAATATTTTGGAACAATCATCTCTTTTTAAGTCCTCCTTATTCTGTCTTTTGTTTCCAATATCGGCACCGAAACACACGCGGTCCCGGTGCCGATCAGGTTTTCTGTTATTCTTTTACTTTTTCCATGCAGGAAGAACGCCTTCGTAATTCATGCCATAACCGTAGTCATAGTTATGTCCTTCGCTGTCAATATAGGTTTCCATATCCAACGCACGGTCCTCGCTCTGCTCCTCAACCGCATCCATATCCTTCGGCATCTGGATCGGCAGACGGCCGGTCGGGTTGTAACCGCCGAAGACAACGTCGAGCACAGCGGCTCTCGAAACACCGAACTCTGCGACGATCGCATCGGCTTCGGCTTCAAATTCATGCATCACCATCGGGTTGTTGACGGTTGCGCAGACGATCACCGGCTTGTCGCCCATCGCGCGGCGGCATTCGAGAATATTGTCGAGATCAGCCTCGTTGTAGGCAGTGTTTGTCTTTCCAAGATAGCTGCGGTTCGTGAAATTCTCGCGGAAATCACCGCCGGCAATGCTCACCTCACGCGCTTTTTTCGCCGTATACGGGCGGTACTGCAGTGTAATCGGCAGATATCCGTTGCCGCCGTTCGCAAGATCTTCGGTGGAATACGGGTTGCATGCCGGGCTTTCGATAAATACCAGCGCCACATCGGCCTCCTCCGGTGATGCCACGCGTGTACCGTACTTGGACGGCAGTCCATCCGGCAGCGGATCTTCGGTTTTTGCCGGCAGATCGATGCGGAAGAACGCTTTGGACGGTCCGATCTTTCTCTCCGGAATATAAACCTTCAAACCTTTCTTCAGCGGCAGCACACCCTTCTGTCCTTCCGGTGCGCGTTTCGCACTGTTTTTCAGCAGGACGATGGATTTCTGCTGTGCCTCATAGCCATGGCGGCAGAACTCTTCGCATCCTACAATCTTTGCGGATTCTTCCGGATCAAGATACGGGTCCTCAAACAAGCCGCAGTGGAAAATGTTGATCAGAAGACGTTTGGCGGACAGCTCCATGCGCTCACGCATCGCTTTCTCGCCGTATTTCTCACAGCCGATCTTATATGCCTCGACAATCGGACCGGACTCGCTGTTTCCGCCGAACTGGTCAACGCCGTTTGTGATCGCCAGCAGACACCGTTCTGCCTCGGTCATATCCTGCACGCCGTAGCAGCGGCTTCCAAATCCCTCAATCGTCTTCTCCGGATCCTGGGTGATGCCCCAGTCGGTGCAGACAATGCCTTTAAATTCATATTTTCCGCGCAGCAGATCCTTGATCAGGTACTCGCTGTAGGAGTTTCCGACGTTCTTGCCGTTTTTCTTGTCCACGCCGTAGGATACGGTGTAGTACGGCATAACCGCGGATGCGCAGTCGGTCGGTCCGTCCAGGTGGAAGGCTGCCTCGGTAAACGGTTTTAAATGCTCCTCAAAATTTCCGGTCGGATAAACGGCAAACTGTCCGAATGCATAGTGTGCATCGCGTCCGGCCTCTCCGGTGCCGCCGCCCGGCCAGTGTTTGACCATCGTGTTGACGCTGTCTTTTCCCCAGCCGTCTGCTTCCCCTTCCGTTGTCTGCATACCGTCACAGTACGCTTTGGTAAGCTTTTTGGACATCTCCACTTCTTCGCCTAACGTATCGACAAACCGCATCCATCTCGGCTCGGTACAGAGATCAATCTGCGGTCCGAGTGCCGTTGTGATACCGAGTGCCCGATATTCGCGGGAAGCATCTTTTGCAAACTGTCCGGCTACTTCCGGATCGAAGCAGGCTGCAAAACCAACGCCCTCCGGCCATTTGCTGATCTCGCTTCCGCCGCTCTTGAACTCCGCGCCGGAATCCTTTGCTCCGTTCCGCGGATCGGAGGAGAGGTTGACCGGAATACCGTACGGCAGTGTTTCCGCTCTTTTCTGCAGCTCATTGCTCCACTTTGCGGAGATTTCCGGGCTTTCTACATTCGTCAGCAGAATATGACGGATGTGTTCGTCCTCCAGAAATTCCTTCTGCTGGTCAGAAATGGCATACGGCTCTTTGCCGGATTCGAGATACGTTTTTCCGTCAAACGTTCCCTGGAATGGTCCGCCCGGCATCGGCGGTACCGCCTGGTGCGGCGAGTACAGCATAAGGCCTGCAATCTCTTCAATCGAAAGACGACCCGCAAGGTCTGCCGCTCTCTCCTCATCGGAAAGACGCCAGTCCTCGTACGGCAGCAGTTCGCCGGTTTTTGCAAGATCTTTAAAGTAATATCCATCTTTTTCCAATACCTTTACACCGGACTCCTCCGCCCAGGCAATCGTTTTTCCGCCTGCCTGTGTGATGCGGTGGATTCCGTTTTTCGTTGTTTTCTCCATAAGTTTTCTCCTTTTTCCTGCTGCATTTATTTCAGTGTAAATACCGCACTGTTTTCCGTCGTGCTGCTGTCACCGACAAATACGGTAAACGTTCCAGGCTCGCTTCCAAAGGTTCCGTCGAGACGGTAGTAGCGCAGATCTTCTTCGGTAATATAGAAGGTCACTTCCTGCTCTTTGCCCGGAGCAAGCTCTACTCTTCGGAAGCCTTTCAGCTCTCGCACCGGACGAACCACATCGGAATAATCATCACGGATGTACAGCTGTACAACATCACAGCCAGCCGTATCACCTGTATTTTTCACGGTCACATGCGCTGCAATTCTGCCGTTTTTATCCATCTCGTTCTGATCCAGTGTTACCGCGGAAATATCAAACGTGGTATAGGAAAGTCCGTAACCAAACGGATACAGCGGTGCGTTCGGAATATCGAGATATTTGGAGCGGAACCGCTCTTTCATGCCCGGCAGATTCGGTCTTCCGGTGGAATACTCGTTGTAGCTGACCGGTGCCTGGCCCACGCAGTACGGGAAGCTCATCGGCAGATGGCCGGACGGATTTTTCTTTCCGGTCAGAACATCCACAACAGCGCTTCCGCCCTCGGTTCCCGGGAACCATACCTCGAGAATGGCTTTTGCTTTTGCACTGATCTCACGCAGATCGAGCGGACGGCCATTGAACAGAACAACAACAACATTCGGGTTAACGGCCAGCACTTTTCGGAACAACTCCATCTGGATCTCCGGCACATCGATCATGGCACGGCTTGTCGCTTCACCGCTCTGCAGATAATGCTCGCCAAGCGGCATGACCACGAGATCTGCCTCTTTTGCAGCCTTAAGTGCGCTCTGCTCCATGACAGCAAGCTCCTCCCCGCTGTATTTTTTCGGCGTTGTCTCGGTAAATCCAATCAGCTCCACATCATTTCCGATCACCGGGCATCCCTCATCATAAGATGTGCGGGACGCATCGAATACCTTTTCCGCTGCTTCCCGGATCGTCACACAGTCTTTGCTGTCACCGGTAAAAGACCAGCTGCTCTTGATTTCATGATTATCGGTATACGGTCCGACAAAGGCAATTTTTTTCGTCGTATCGAGCGGCAGAATGCCGTCGTTTTTCAGCAGAACGAAGGATTCCTCTGCCGCTTTTTTCGCCAGTGCGCGGTGCTCCGGGCAGAGATTGTACTCTTTTTCTTTCTCTGCATCCGCATCTTTATACGGATTTTCAAACAGTCCCAGCTTGTTTTTCAGTTCCAGAATACGCAGGCAACACTCGTCGATCAGGCGTTCTTCTACTTCGCCATCCTCGACCATCCGGCACAGGTTTGCCGCATAAACGGACGTCATCATATCAATATCCACGCCTGCCTCCAGCGCTTTTTTCGCTGCATCGGCGGCATCTTTCGAGCTTCTGTGGGCAACGGTTTCCAGAATGGCTGCAAAGTCAGAAATCAGCACGCCGTCAAATCCCATCTCGCCGCGCAGGATATCGCGCATCAGCCATTTGTTGGTGCTCGCCGGAACGCCGTTGATCGTGTTGAATGATGTCATCACCATCGCTGCGCCCGCATCAATGCCTGCTTTGTATGCCGGAAGATAGAATTCACGGAAGGTATGCTCTGAGAGCTCTACGGTGTTGTAATCTCTTCCTGCGACTGCTCCGCCGTAGCCTGCAAAGTGTTTGATGCAGGAGGCAACTTTTCCCGGTGTTTTTAAATCATCGCCCTGGAAGCCTTTTACGATCGCCTCGGAAAAGCGGCTGTTCAGGTACGGATCTTCGCCTGTGGATTCCACAACGCGGCCCCATCTCGCATCGCGCACAAGGTCAACCATCGGAGAAAAGGTAACGTGAAGTCCGGCCGCGGATGCTTCTTTTGCGGCTGCAGACGCGCACTCGCCGGAGAGCTCCGGATCAAAAGTGGCTCCCTGCGCCAGCGGCGCCGGGAAAATGGTCTTCATGCCGTGAATGACATCCATCATGAACAGCATCGGGATGTGATGCGGCTGTTTTGCCATATAGTCGTCCTGCAGTTTTTTCATCGTATCGGCGCCTGCTGCTCCCAGAATGGAGCCTGCCATCTCCAGATCCTCTTTTCCGATTCCCATATCGTTTGCCGGACCGGTCAGGACGCTGTTTTCATCTCCCAGATAAAATGCTCCGCTTAACTGAAGCATCTGGTCCACTTTCTCTTTCAGCGACATATCCGCCAGCAGCTTTTCCAAATCTGTCTGTTTCATTGAAAAACCTCCTGTTTTTTATTTTCAGAATTTTTGGTTTTCTATCCCATTTGTTTCTATTTTACGGCATAACTCTGCATAAAACAATCTATTTTTTTGACTCTTTTCTCTACGATTTTAACAAAAGAAGCGCGCCTGCCATCGCTTTTTCCGTTCTGGCAGACACGCTCCGTTTTTTATAATTTGATTCCTTTTAATGCCGCGGCAAATGCATTGTTTACCGGCTCTTCGGCCTCTTTTTTCTGTTTCTTCATATAAGCTGCCACATCGCGCTTCGTCACGCCTCCGCCCTCTTTTTTGCGGCGCTCCTGGAATTTTGTCATGCGCTCCTTGTGCCCGCAGGAGCAGACAAACGTCGCATCCTCGCCCTTTCCGATCATCTCCATGCGCTTATGGCAGACCGGGCATCTCGCATTCGTCGTGCGGGAAACCGTCTCGCGGTAGCCGCACTCTCTGTCCTGGCAGACGAGCATCTTTGCATTCTTTCCATTGACTGCCAGCAGCCGTTTTCCGCAGTTCGGGCATTTCTTGTTTGTCAGGTTATCGTGGCGGAATGTTCCCTCTTCCGTTTTGATCTCCTCAATCAGTTCCACCGTGTAGCTCCGGATCTCTTTCATAAAGGCATCGCGCCGCTTCTTTCCCTTTGCGATTTCGTTTAACTGCATCTCCCAGCTTGCCGTCAGCTCCGGCTTTTTGAGATCCGCCGGAACCAGCTTCAGAAGCTGGCGTGCTTTCGAGGTCAGATAGATCTCATTGCCTTTTTTCTCCAGCAGAAAGCTGCGGAACAGCTTCTCGATGATATCCGCACGGGTCGCAACCGTTCCAAGGCCGCCCGCCTCACCGATCGTTTTTACCAGGCTGCTGTCGCGGTTTTCCATGTAGCGGACCGGATTTTCCATCGCGGAGAGCAGCGTGCCTTCCGTGAAGCGTGCCGGAGGTTTTGTCTTTCCTTCGCGGAGACTGATCTTCGGCTGCCCGATCTTCATGCCTGCCTCCAGAAGCGGCAGATTCTGCTCCCGCACCTCTTCTTTCGCCTCATCCTCTTCGTCGTACCGGTTATCCTCGTACGCCTCCTGCCAGCCTTTCTCGACCATGCGCTTTCCGCGCGCAGTAAAGCATTCCTTTTCGATGGAAGCCTGGATCACCGTCTCTTCATATACACACGGCGGCAGCAGTACCGCAAGAAAACGGCGCACCACGAGATCATAAATGCGGCGTTCCTCATTGGAAAGTGCAGAAAGCTGCACATACTGCTCCGTCGGGATAATGGCGTGGTGGTCGGAAACCTTTGCATCATTCACAAAACCTGGCTTTTCCTTCAGCGGACGGCGCTTCGCCTGCTGTGCCAGCGTCTTGTACGGCCCGATACTCACGGCATCGAGGCGCTCTTTTAAAGTCGGTACAATATCCTTTGTCAGATACCGCGAATCCGTCCGCGGATACGTGAGGACCTTGTGCGTCTCATAGAGGCTCTGCATCAGATTCAGGGTCTGTTTTGCCGAATAACCGAACCGTGCACTGGCATCGCGCTGCAGCTCCGTCAGATCGTAGAGCAGCGGCGCCTCTTTCTGTTTTTTCTTCTTTCCTACTTTTTGCAGGACAAGCGGATACCGTTTTGCTTTTTCTGCGATCTGCTTTGCCTTTTCCGGATCAGAAATCCGTGTTCCGCCCGATTTTTCATCCTTCCAGGTGTATACTGCGCCGCCTGCTGCTGCCGTTACGGTGTAGTACGGCTTCGGGACAAATTCTCGGATTTCCTGCTCGCGCTGTGCAATCATGGCGAGCGTCGGTGTCTGCACACGGCCGCAGGAAAGCTGTGCATTGTATTTGCATGTCAGTGCCCGCGTTGCGTTAATGCCGACAAGCCAGTCCGCCTCTGCACGGGAAACAGCAGCCCGGTAGAGATTATCGTACTCTTTCGCATCTTTCAGGCTGGCAAATCCCTCACGGATTGCCTTGTCGGTAACGGACGAAATCCAGAGACGCTTACACGGCTTCTGATTGTGCGCCTTGTCAAGAATCCACCGCGCCACCAGCTCGCCTTCACGGCCGGCATCTGTCGCAATGACCACCTCACCGACATCTTTCCGCGCAAGCTGTGTCGTCACAGCGTGATACTGTTTTCCCGTCTGCGGAATGACCTTGATCTGCAGTTTCTCCGGCATCATCGGCAGAACTGCCATATTCCATTCCTTATACTTTTTATCATAGTCCTCCGGGTCTTTTAAGGTCACGAGGTGGCCGAGCGCCCAGGTCACAATATACTGGTTTCCTTCCAGTGCTCCGTTTTCTTTTTTCGCACATCCGAGCACGCGTGCAATATCGCGTGCCACAGATGGTTTTTCTGCAATTACCAGAGTTTTCATGAAATGTCTGCTCCTTTTATAGCTCTTTATACTGTTTTATAATTTCATCCCGGTCTTTTCCGAGAATAAAGTAATAATCGATCTGTCCGTCCCCGGCGGTATGAAGATACGTTCCAAACGTCCGCACATTGCACAGCAGTGCCGTTCTGGAAGCGGCGGCTGCAATACCATAGCCGCGGTTTGAGACGACAAGCGGCATCCGCGCCTGCTTTCCGCCAAACGAGACGTAGCGCGCCTTCGCGGTCAGATCCAGCCACTCTGTCGAGAGAATGCCCTTGGCTTTCAGCTTTTCGGAACCGCTCCAGTCAAAGAATGTCCATGTCATGCCGCCGTCGATCATGCGCGGCTCGTCTCGTTTCTCGGAAAGAACCAGTTTGTGATCCGGCGTAAAGAACTGCACCGCGCCGTCCTTTTTTTCCACCATGACACGCAGCTTCTCTGTCTCAACAAGAACCGCCGTCTTCGATTCCTTTGCACTCCAGGGGAACGAGGTATCCGCCTTTGGCTTCCAGTACGTGTCCTGGACTTTTGCCGTCACACCTTTTACGAAGCTGATGCGGATGACCTCCGGCGTAATCGGCGTGATGCGCAGAATGCCGTACATGCTCGCCATCTCAACCGCTGCTTTTCCTTTCTTTGCCCATTTCACCGCGCACTTGATCCTCGAATGCCCCTTCATGCGCAGCAGTTCATTTTCCGGAATTGCCCCAAAAGCGTAGGGCGATGTATTCATGTGCTCTGGCTGTTCAGCTTTTTCTGACTGTATTCCTGCAGTCGCCGGTCTGCTGCCCGGTGCTTTGCCGCCTGTCTTTCCACGGTAGGCGGCACCGGCAAAGACAGCAGAAACTCCTTCCGGCGCACGCTGCTGCATCGTCTTTGCGGCAATTTCTTTTCCTGTTTCTGCCGCTGCTTTCCGCATGCCCGTACTGCTTTTTGGCATCACCGCTGTTCCCGTCGTGCTTGTATTTCCAGGCGCCCTTCCCGGTATCTGCTCCGGCTTAATTACAATCCTTTTTGGTCCGTGGCTGTTCCGCTCGTCCATCTCCTGGATGCCGATCGCGCGGTTCTCCTCACGCGTCTCTTTTTGCGTCAGCGAAACCTTCTCATACTCCTTCGCCTTCGTCAGCGTCTCCATGGCAAATTCCTGGTTGTGACGGCCCTTTGGCGCTTTCTTTGCAAGGATTCCTGTGAGTTTTCCCGTATACAGCACTGCCAGTTCATGCAGCGCACGCGTTGCCGCTACATAAAGCAGCTTTACCTGTCCGTCATTCTCCGGATATTTTTCTTCTGTCGGATCAAGAAGCAGCACCGCGTCAAACTCGAGTCCCTTCGTATACGCAACCGGAAGCACCATCACGCCCTCGCCAAATTCTGCCGTCTCGAGATTCTCCTCCACAACCGGCACATATTTTTTCAGCTTCCGCGCCGTCGCAGCCGCTTCTGCCTCATCCCGGCATACAACGGCAATTGTCTCATATCCCTGCTCCTGCCACGCTTTGATCTTCTGCACTCCAGCTGCCAGGAGCGTAGCCTCATCCGCAAACGCTTCCTTTTGCACCGCCGTTCCGTGCCGCAGCACCGGCTCCACCGGATAGATCGCAAAGTCCCCATGCCGCAGAATCTCGTTTGCAAAATCGGAGATCTCCACCGTATTCCGGTAACTCTTCCGCAGAACGCCGAACGCATCGTACGTGCCGGTCAGAATCAGCTTTTTCAGCTCCTCCCAGTCGTTCAGGCCGTAGGAAAAATGGATATTCTGCGACGTATCTCCCATAATGGTATACGTACAGTCACGCAGACAGTAATGAAGCACCTGGTACGCCATCATCCCGAAATCCTGCGCCTCATCGATGACCACATGGCTCGCCTCACGCACCGGATCGTTCTCCTTGATCCGCTTGTAGAGGTACGCCAGCGCCGCCAGATCATAGACATCAAAGGAGTTTTCCGGCATTTCCACTGCTTTTCCTTTTTCCGCCTGCTGTTCCAGAAACTGCGAATAGAGATCAAAAATGGATCCCTTCCATTTTCCATCCCCGAAATATTTCTCATATTTCCGCTTCAGCGCTTTTTTCTCGCGCGCCGGAAACGTCACTTCTTTTCCCGAAACCTCGTTCTCAAATTTTGCCAGCAGGATCTCGTTCAGCATGCACATCTTTCCTTCCATGGAAAGTGTGGACTGCTCCCTGCAATAGTTATCAATATACTCGGCGTCCAGAAGCAATGTTCCCGTTTTTTCCAGCCGCACCGGCTCCCGCGGAATCTGCTCTGCCTCGTACGTACGGCAGAAATTTTCCAGATCGAAAAACCAGCCGCTTCCGCCCTTTATGCTGTTTTTCTCATCCGCGCGGTCGATGGTGTGTACCATGTACTTTTCTTCGTCCCAGTCCTCATACAGAAGCCGGATGAAAAGCTGCTCCATCGTCATCTGACGGATGCCGTACACATCGAGTTCCGGCAGAACGCTGGTAATGTAGTTCAGCAGAATGCGGTTGCTTCCAATGATATAGAAATCCTCCGGCCGGAAGTCCTCCTCGTAATTATAGAGGATGTACGAAATCCGGTGCATCGCCACCGTCGTCTTTCCGGAGCCAGCCACGCCCTGTACGATCAGATTCGTCTTCGGGGATCTGCGGATAATGAGGTTCTGCTCCTGCTGGATCGTCGCAATGATCTCACCGAGCACCGCTTTTTTGTTCTTCGCCAGATACTTTGTCAGCAGCTCATCGTTCGCTACCACATCGGAATCAAAAAAGTCTTTCAGATGGTCATTTTCAATCTCATACGTCCGCTTTCTTTTCAGATCAATCGAAAAAGTACCCTCTGAACTCACCGTATAGCTGCACGGCCCGGTGCTGTTCTCATAATAGACGGAAGAAATCGGCGCCCGCCAGTCCAGCACAACCGGTTCCGCCTTCTCATCGGAAATGCCGACGCGCCCGATGTAATAGGACTCTAAAAACGAAAGCCGCGGATCCTGAAAATCAATCCGCCCGAAATACGGCTTCTTTCTCGCTTTTTCCAGCCGCGCCATGCCGTGCTGGTACGCATTCAGCTTCGCCGTCGCGTTGTTCCAGAGCGCCAGGCCTTCCGCCTCTTTTGCGTCGTACGTCTCCATCAGATCCGCCAGATCCTCATTCGCCGACCGGATATCCGCCTTCGCCTGTTCCAGATTCTGCTCGGCAATCCCGATCACCTTCGCAAGCTGTGCTTCCTCCTCTTCCCTCGTAAGTCCGGGAATCTCTGATTTTCTGATGCTTCTTTCCAGTTTCTCTTCTTCCACTTTGTGCCTCCTTTTTTACGAAAAACTTCTTCTACATCAGCCCGTTCTTTTGATTCTCTTATTTCCATCCCAATAGACTTTATTTTACCATGCACACGTCTCCCCGGCAAGATACTTCACCCGCTTTTTCGTGCATCAAAAAAGACACCATGCATCTTACACACAGTGCCTTTCCGACTTTTTTTCTTACTGAAGGTAATCCTTAAATTTCTTTTTAAATGCTTCGATATCGTTCGTATGGGCTTCCACAACCGCATCCGGGTTTCCGGCGATCATCAGGACACTCATCAGGGATTTCGCATCAAAGACGCATCGTCCTATTTTTACGTCAACGTCGTAATCCAGGCGTTTCACCATATTTACAAATTCTTCTACACTCTCTACTTCATCAAACTTTAACGGTAACGAAATCATATTTTCTGCATCCTTTCTGCTTTTTGGTCTTTTTTTCATGATTTTGAATTCTTTCTTTTATTTCCTTCAAAATCGGTCAAAAGCTTACACGATATTCCTTTTTTGCTGTTTTTTCTGAAAGTAGTAATGAAATCGCCTTCATTTTCGACTGACACTAAAATAGCATACATCTGTCTCACTGCAAATATCCGTTTTAGACAAAATTCGACGTAGTTTTACAGCAATTTGCTCATATGTTCCGTCTGATTCGTTAAGTTGTTTCTTTTCCGGCACTTTTTTCGTCTGATCTGACGGGCCGGAAGGCCTTACTTGAGAATCACTCTCATGAAAAGTTATTCGCTGAAAATAATATTTCGGATCTTCCGGGACAGGGTGTACGTTCCGGCATCTTTTTTCTGGGTCATCATCAGAAATGTCATATTCTGCTCCGGCACGACTTCCATGTAGCATCCAAGCCAGCCGTCCCAGCCGAACTCGCCCTTGCTTCCCAGCGTTACCGCACGCGTCGGATCTACCAGAACACGCATCAGATTTCCGTAGGAAAATCCTTCCAGGCCGATCCAGTTATCAAAGCCTGCCTGCTGTACTGCGCTTAATGTGTGGCCTCCCAGAAATTTTACCGTCGCCGGACGGAGAATCTGTACACCGTTGTAGGTGCCGCCGTTCAGCAGCATCTGCGTAAATTTCGCATAATCGTCGATGGTAGATGCAAGGCCTGCTCCGCCTGCCTCATATGCCGGGCGGTACGCCATATCGTTCTGAATGCCAAGGTTATTGTCCAGATAACGGACGGACGGCTGTCCCTCCCTGCAGTCATACACCTTCGCCAGACGATCCTGCTTTTCTGCCGGAACCCAGAAATCGGTATCGTTCATGCCGAGCGGCTCGAAAATTTCTTTTTTCAGAAAATCCCCAAAGCGCATGCCGCTTGCCACCTCAATCACCGCACCTACGACATCCGCCGACGTTCCATAACTCCAGGACTGGCCCGGCTGATACAGAAGCGGGACTTTTCCAAGACGGTTTGCAAATTCTACTGTACTGATCGTTCCGCCGTTTTCTTCCTTAAGTCCGTGGATCACCTCCTGAAAAAGTGCATCGGTCTGCCGTCCCGTCTCATCCGTTCCGCCGTACGTCAGCCCGGATGTCATATTCATAATATCCTCCAGAAGGATCTCCCGCTCCGCTTTTTCTATCTTCCCATCCGCTGTACATACAACCGGGTTCCGGAAGCCCGGCAGATACTTGCTGACCGGATCCGCCAGATCGACGATTCCGCGCTCTACCAGAATCATCATGGCCGTCGCGGTAATCGGCTTGCTCATGGAGTAGAGACGGAAAATATTATCGCGGGAAACCGGCTTTTTTGCTTCGATATCCGCATATCCGCTCTCCAGATAAACCTGCTCCTCTCCGTCTTTGATCACCATCAGAAGACAGCCCGGTGTCTCTCCTTTTGCAACGGACGCATCCATCACCTGCTGCAGTCTTTTCTTTATCACCTGTTCCATGGTATGTCCTAACCTCCATCTAAATTTCATTGTTTTTTCCTATTTTACCTCTCTTTTTGCCCCCTGTCATCTTTTATCTTGCTTTTCTTCTTCTATCCTCATTGTCTTTTTTTTCTGAAATCTTACAACTTTTCTGAAATTAAGAAAAACCATCAAAAACCATCATTGCCCTATTCCGAAAAATATGCTATTCTATATGTATATATATTTATGAATCTTCAGCTATTTAGAAAAACGAGGTGAACATCTTGCTGAAAACGAACGAATCCGCAGAAAATTATTTGGAAACTATTTTAGTCTTAAGTCAGAAAAAACCCGTTGTACGCGGTGTTGATATTGCAGAAGAACTTGGCTTTAAAAAATCAAGTGTCAGCGTTGCCATGAAAAACTTAAGAGAAAAAGAGCAGATCCGCGTAACGCCGGAAGGCTACATCTACCTGACCGACAGCGGACGCGCGATCGCAGAGATGATCTATGAGCGCCACCAGCTCCTCTCCCGCGGCCTGATGAGCCTTGGTGTTGATGAGCAGACCGCCACGGAAGATGCCTGCCGCATCGAGCATGTCATCAGCCAGGAAAGCTTTGAAGCGATCAAACGTCATCTGCACATGACTGCCGAAAAATAAACATGACAAAGAAAACGCTGCCGGAGTTCTCTTCTCTCCGACAGCGTTTCTCTTTCCGCCCGAAAGTCTCCCATTTCTTTGCCGGAGCCTTTCGGGTTTTCTTTTTACAGCATAAAAGTATACGTTCCGCTTCCCAGTTCCACGGTATCCGCCGGATCCTGCGTGTTTTTAAACAGGGTTGCCGTTGTATTGACCGGAATCGTAACCTGATACTCTATTTTGCCACCTTTCCGCTCCCATCCGGCAGAAATCACGCCGTACGGGCTGTCTACGGAACCTTTCATAAACTCGAGCGGGCCCGGCTGCGGTTTCAGCAGAATGTGCTGATAACCCGGTTTTGTCTCGTCTCTCTGGATACCAAGTCCCGTGTGATACAGCCAGGAAAGAACGCTTCCGAGAGAATAATGATTGAACGAGTTCATCGCATTCTGTCCGCCGAAGCCTTTTTCCTTCGTGTAGGAATCCCAGTGCTCCCAGATCGTCGTCGCTCCCTGGGTCACCGGATACAGCCACGATGGGAATGCCGTCTGCAGCATCATCTTCCAGGCATCCTCCACAGCGCCCTGCTCGGTCAGCATCTGGTTCAGAATACCCGTTCCAAAGAATCCCGTTCCGACCGTATGGCCGATCGCTCTCGTCTTTCGGATCAGATGCTCTCCTATTCTCTTTCTGTCTTCTGCCACACCATAAGACAGTGCAATTGCATACGAGCACTGCGTATCACACAGCGTTCCGTCCGCATTGCAGGTCTTTCCGGAATCCGGAAGTACAAATGTCTCATTCCAGAATTTCTTCACCTTCGCAGCAAGCGCCTCATACTGATGCTGCTCCTCTGTTCTTCCGAGCGCACCGGCAATCCGGCTCATCAGATCGGCTTCTTTATAATAGAATGCATTCCATAAAAGCAGCAGATCCGTCTCTTCCGGTGCCAGCCAGTCGCCAAGCGGTCCGATCGCCGGATTTACCTTCGTTCCCGGCAGACCCTTATCCTTCATATAGTCCATATATTTCTGCATGCCAGGATAAAATTTCTCCAGTGTGCGGATATCCCCATACTGCTCATACAGTTCCCACGCCATAAAAATACTCGCACACTCATACGTAATGCCGCCGAATCCGCCGCCCACCGGTGCAATCTCCGGGTACTGGCCTTCCGGTGTCTGCAGATCACGCATCGCCTGCAGGTTCCGCTCATAGAATTTCTTCAGGCTGCTGTTGTTGAGCGCCGTATGGCAGAAAATATGCGTATCGCCCGCCCAGCCCATGCGCTCATTTCTCTGCGGGCAGTCGGTCGGAATGTTGATAAAGTTGCATTTCTGTGACCAGGAAACATTCTCGGCAAACCGATTCAGCAGTTTATGGCTACTCGTAAGGCTTCCATGGAATTCCGTCACAGAAGAATACTGAAGACTCTCTACTTCTTCCAGCTCCGGCGCATGCTCCACACCGCTGATCTCAATATAGCGGTAGCCGTGGAAGGTAAACTTCGGCTGGAACACCTCTTCCCCGCCGCGGCAGATATAAACATCCGTACTCGTCGCATCCCGGTAATTTTCCAGCATCATCGTGCCTTCTTTTCCGGCATACTCCGGCAGATCCGGATAAAGCACCTCCGCATAGCGGATGATGATCTTTGTGCCCGCCTTCTCATGCAGTGTAATCCGCGGTACACCAGCCATCTCCTGTTCCAGATCGTAGAGATACACACCCGGGAACAGCTCTTTTCTCGTCTTTGCCGTTCTCCGGTCCACAATCCGCACCGGCGCATCGTACTCACCGATATATTCCGGCTTCTGCTCATGAACCGCCGGCCAGGACCGTCCAAAGCCCGGCATCGTGCAGAACTCTTCGATCATGACGGTATCCACAACAACTGGCTTTTCCCAGGTGCTGTCATCAAACTCCGGCAGAGAATAAGTTTCGTAAACCTCTGCCCGGCGCGCATCGTACTGCTCTCCGGCAAAGTAGCTGGAAAACAGGTAAGGACCTTCTCCGAAATACTTCCAATCCTCGGTATTTGTTCCAAAGACCTCGCGGCTGCCGTCCTCGTACTTCATGACAACCTTGGCAAGCAGACTCTCCTTGTCTCCAAAGTAATTGAAGTTCTTCACCACAAAGGTCTGTGCCTCGCTCCACCAGCCCGATGCCAGCGTCACGCCGATTCCGTTTCGGCCCGGTTTCATCAGCCCTGTGATATCGTATGTCTGATAGTTCATTCTGTGGTCATACTGTGTCAGACCCGGACGCAGCAGATCTTCCGTGATCTCCTGTCCGTTGATCCGGCAGTCGTAGATACCGCGCGCAGTAATATAAAGGCGTGCCGATACCAGTTTTTTCTCTTTCTGGCAGGAAATACACGACCGCAGCATTGGAATTGAATGATGGGACGGATCTGCCGTAATCTGGCTGTCTTCTACTTTAAAGTATCCGTTTTCCACCGGAATCTGATCCGCAAAGATACTTTTTCCCCCATCCAGCCGTCCTTCCGGCGTCTCACGAACAATTTCCGCGGATGGTTTTCTTACGTTTCTTACGGTCAGATTCTTAAAATATCCTGTCGTCCCTTTTCCTGCATAAAATCCGATCTCATTCAGTCTCGGATACGGCAGCACATCGTTATTTCCTCTCGGATTCAGCTGGCGGCCTGATACTTTCGTTCCAAAAAATCCATGCTCTTCAATTGCATCCACGAGAATGCCGTCGACATAGGCGTATGCCACATTGCCGTCAACCTCTACGGTCAGCTTATGAAAGGCATCGGCATTCTCTGGTGTCAGGATTTCCTGCGTTTTCTCTTTCCAGTTGACCAGTTTCGTAACGGCAAACGGTTTTTCCGCTGTATCCTCCGGCGCATAGCCCACGCGGTAAATTTCGAGGCGTGCATCTCCATCCTCAAGGCACACAGCATAACGGATATAGTTCTCCCCTTCCATGCCAAGCTCATTTTTCGTATGATCGTTCAGACGGAAGTCATTGGCTCCAAAGACGATACCCGCTTCTCCCTTCCCGCCTTCCATCCAAAATTCACTCTCGATCGTAAAAACACCGCGGTTTTCCGCGCATACCGTCGCATGCGGTGCGCCGATCCACTCAGCTCCCTCCCATGCTGCATACAAAGAATCCATAAGGCCTGTCTCGAAGGAACTTTCTGCTTCTGCTTTTCCGCCGTGGTTATCCCACACCTCTGCTTTTACCTCATATTTGGTACAGGGCTGCAGTGCTTCTCCTTCATAACCAATCCCTGTTGATACGCCGGTTTCCATTTTTCCGCTGTCCCACACAGTATCTTCTCCGGTGCGCACAACGATCCGGCATGCGCTCTGCATCAGATTCTGTTCTCCTTCTTCTGCCGTCAGCAGCCAGGAAAATGCCGGTTTTTTCTCATCCAGCCCGATCGGTGCCATCTGATCTTCAATCAGAATTCTCTCTATCTTCATTTGGTAACCTCCCATTGCAAGTTTTGCCTTCTTTGCTGATTGTATTATACCGTCCAGCAGCTATTTCTGTTAAGATCAGTTTTTGCCCAAAAAAGCGTCTTTATTTGCATCTTTTCCGGTGTTATAATAAAGAAAATTACGAAAGAGAGGTACCATCAAATGAAAGTATTATTAATCAACGGAAGTCCTCACGCAAAAGGCAGCACTTATACTGCCCTGCACGAAATGGAAAAAGTCTTTACAGAAAATGGTATTGAGGCGGAAATCGTACATATCGGAAATAAAGATATCCGCGGCTGTGTTGCCTGCGGTGCCTGTTCCAAGCTCGGAAAATGTGCTTTTTCCGATATGGTAAATGAGGTTGCTCCGAAATTTGAAGAGGCTGACGGCCTTGTTGTCGGAAGTCCGGTTTATTATGCATCTGCAAATGCAACACTTATTGCTTTTCTTGACCGGCTGTTCTACAGCACACACTTTGACAAGACCATGAAAGTCGGCGCTTCGGTTGTCTCTGCACGCCGCGGCGGTCTTTCCGCTACCTTTGATGAGCTGAACAAATACTTCACCATCTCCGGCATGCCGGTTGCTTCCGGCCAGTATTGGAACAGTATCCATGGAAATAATGCGGACGAGGCACAGCAAGATCTCGAAGGCCTGCAGATCATGCGTACCCTTGCACGGAATATGAGTTTTCTGATGAAGAGCATCCAGCTCGGAAAAGAATCCTTTGGTCTTCCGGAAAAGGAACCACGCGTCGGCACAAACTTTATCCGTTAATTTATCTGTTAAGCAAGATGCCGTCTTTCAGACTTTTTTCTATGTCTGAAATACGGCATCTTTTATAGCTGGAAGAAATTTTATACACGAAAAAAGCCTGCTTCCGCAGACTTTTTAAAGCGACCCGGATCGGGATCGAACCGACGACCTCCGCCGTGACAGGGCGGCGCTCTAACCAGCTGAGCCACCGGGCCAGACATATACAGAATATAAAATATGGAACTAAAGTGGACCTTCAGGGACTCGAACCCGGGACCGACCGGTTATGAGCCGGTTGCTCTAACCAACTGAGCTAAAGGTCCAAAGAGCCGATGATCGGACTCGAACCGATAACCTGCTGATTACAAATCAGCTGCTCTGCCAATTGAGCCACATCGGCATACATAACAAATATTTTATATTCAGTGACTCCGACGGGAATCGAACCCGTGTTACCGCCGTGAAAGGGCGATGTCTTAACCGCTTGACCACGGAGCCATATTTACTTTTTGAAAGAACTGACCTGTAAGAAACTCTTACAGGCCGCATTCACTCCCCGAGTTGGGCTCGAACCAACAACCCTTCGGTTAACAGCCGAATGCTCTACCATTGAGCTATCGAGGATTATTTAATTGAAGATATTTGATATACCTTCAAAACCGCATACACTACACATCTATCATTCCATCTTGTGAACACAACCAATTAGGTCAAGCCCTCGACCGATTAGTAACAGTCAGCTCCATGCCTTACGGCACTTCCACCTCTGCCCTATCTACCTC